>CAUYXQ010000140.1:0-4462 GCA_963577015.1 Candidatus Thalassarchaeaceae archaeon | reverse complement strand
AAAACAATAATGCTCCCTATGACAGTTTTCAAACCACTACGTTTCTGCCTCCTAGATGAAGTTTCCATCATCATAAAATTGTCCCGTCTAGGGGCCGTCGATACACTAGGCCGCATTGATGGAGGGTGGCCATAAGGTGGTGGTGAAGAAGAATATGATGGAGTGAATTTAGGTGGTGATGGTGACGGTGGTGGTGGGAAGTTAGGGGGCGCGGTAGTTGGTTGTGATGCATATAGTTGCATTGCAGAAGATTCATTGGTAAGGGTTTGTGATTGGCCATCATTCCATTTCTTCCACTGCCTTTCTCCTCGATATCTATAATATGTAATCCCCGAATCATTAGGATATTCAATATATTCATATCCATCATTTTCCATTTTACCTACCCATGATTCAGGAGGAGTGGGGTTTGCCGAATAATGCGGCTGGATTGTTGGAATGGTACTTTGTGGAGGTGAATGACTTGGCATGCTTGGTGGCGCATAACTTGGGTGTGAGTTAAGGTAGGACGGTTGGGTTTGAAACTGTTGTTTCCTTGAATCATATGCTTGTTTCTTCGATTCATGATATTCTATTTCGATTTGTCTCCATGTAGCAGAATCAATATGATCAAACAACTTTGATGACTTGTCTCCACGATCATTTGGAGTAGCATTGAGACCAACAATCAATCCCATGCAAGCCATAACACTCATTTCTGAGTGATGTTTAATATATGGATACTGTACCAAAAACGCAAGAATCAGGCCTGGAAAAAACACAATGTATCCGACTTGTACTAAGATTGAAATTAATATGTGTACACCCCATCTCCCTGGGGATACACAAATCAAATTGCCATGCTTGAGTATTCTGACGGTGGCTTTTCTAGAACCTCTACCAACAAGTACGGCCTTTGAATTGAGTATCTTTACCCACTCATTAGGCCCATCAAACATAGGTAGTAGTGTATCACACAACTTTCTGGAGGTTGGGCATATTTCCCCCACATCCCAACAGTATTGAGTGGGTCCAGACATTAATTGCTTGACATCTTTGAAATGCCTATAACAATTTCGTATCCGCCATAAATCCACAATCCTGATGTTTCGAACTTCCTTCACCATGTGTGACTATATTTTCAGGTATCATAATAGAAACTATCAGCAATATATTGGTGATGCCTCTGCGTGAGTCATGGCCCACTTGGCATATTTCAATTCGGTCAAGTTTGTTGGCTTGCCACGTCCACTATTTTCATAGATCGTAATGCTTGTCAATCCATTCGCGATAAGAGCCACTTCGAACCGATTCAATCCATTCATCATTTGTTCTATACCATTCCACGGTATTTTCAAGACCATTTTGCCAGTTCACTTGGGGAGTCCATTGCAATACACGCTCAGCCTTTTCATAACCCATAGCATAGCGCCTATCGTGGCCAGGTCTATCTTTAACGTAGCGTATTTGCTCATTTTTAGCATTGGTTAGAGAGATGATGTTGTGGACAATGTCAACATTTGGCATCTCGTTATCCGCTCCAAAATTTACTACTTCACCGGATTTTAGTCTACCGTCGAGTAATCCATCCATAGTTGCCAAGATTCCTCTTGCATGGTCTTCGACATGAATCCAATCTCTGATTTGCATACCGTCGCCATATATCGGTAAATCTCCACCTTCAAAGGCATTGATAGTCATTAGCGGAATCAACTTTTCAGGGAATTGATTAGGGCCATAGTTGTTCGAGCAGCGTGTGATTGCTGCGTTAATGCCATAGGTATTGACGAAAGCACTTACCATCATGTCGGAAGCAGCTTTAGTTGCTGCGTATGGGTTTTTTGGGTCCAAGGGAGTATCTTCAACAAATGGTGGATCTCCTGCTGAAAGACTACCGTAAACCTCATCGGTTGAAATATGGATGAACGAGAGATCATTTCCAGCGGCGGCATAATCACGTACGCATTCTAGTAAGGTTCTGGTGCCATCGATATTAGTTTCGACAAACGGTGCTACTGAATCTATAGAGCGGTCGACATGACTCTCTGCAGCAAGGTGAAGAATAACGTTGATGTTTTCCTCCATGATGATTTTATTTACAGCATCTTTGTCATTGATAGAACCATGAACAAAGCGATAACGCTCATCATCTGCGATGTCTTTCAGATTCAATGGATTTCCTGAATAGGTAAGTGCATCAAGGTTGACGATTCGATCGACATCATCTCTTTGCAGAGCTATGCGGATGGTATGGCAACCGATGAAACCGCAGCCACCGGTAATTAGGATGCGCATTTTCAATCCTCCAAGGGAGCAAGCCAGCGGCCATGGCCCCATTGTTTCATGAGGTTTGCAGTCTCAAGCAATGCTTCGATGGTTCCACAATCAGCCCAATGGCAATCAAAATGTACCCCTTTAGCCATACCTTTACTCATGAAAAAGTGGTTGATATCAGTAATCTCTAGTTCTCCTCGGGCAGAATAACCGACGGTTTCGATACTTTGGTCAATCAATTCAAAGACACGTGGGCTGTAGAGATAAAGTCCAGTAATCGCAAGATTAGAATCCGGATGGTTTGGTTTTTCTTTCATATCGATTATCGTTCCATCATCGTCGAGCCAAGCGATACCGAATGATTCTGGATCTTCGACTTCTCTAAGGAATAGATAGCATTCGTTGTCAGAATCATCGAGGAAGGCATCAGCATGTTCCTTCATTGAACCCTCAAACACATTATCGCCAAGAATAACTGCGACATTTCTATTTGCAACAAATCCTCTAGTCAAACGTAAAGCCTCAGCAATACCGCCTGCCTGCTCTTGATAGGCATAACGAATATCGAGACCGAATCTGTGACCATCACCGAGTAGATGGAAGAATGCATTACCAGAATGACCACCGAGAACCACCATTATTTCGACGATGCCCATTCTCTTGAGTGTAGCGATTGATTTACAAATCATCGGCTCGTCAAATACCGGTAGTAAATGTTTGTTGATTGTAGTGGTCAGTGGCAAGAGTCGAGTTCCCCAGCCACCAGCGAGCACAACACCGACAATACTTCTCTCTGACATGCTATTTCCAGATTAGTCATGGCTATAGCAATAACGTCCCAATAACCCATCAACGAGGGGCTTAGTCCGAACAACTCTTATCCGAAGTTGAAATCCGCAAGACAATGACTTGGAAGAAGGTAGCTCAAGTCAGTATCATTCTGCTCTCAGTAGTATTGCTATTATCTTTCGTAGAGTTTGGGCAATTCTTTGAATTGATCGGAACGTTATCATTAGAACTGATTGCAGTTATTATCCTGATTACGTTATTACGTCCATTTATCGCAGCCTATCGTTGCGTAATCGCCCATGCCAAAATAAAACCTATTGGTTTGAAAGCTGCAACTACTGGATATTTCATCTCAGCCTTCGCTTCTGTCCTACTGCCTTCGACGATAGGTGGAGACGTATTGCGAATAGAGCACATGTCACGTGCTAGTGGAAATAGTCGGTCAGAATCCTTTGGTGTGGCAGCTGCAGAGCGAATTTGCGGGCTGTTATCGCTAATGATAATCTTTCTATTCCTCTCGATATATCTCCCCAATAGCCTCGGTTATGACAAGTTGGTCCTAATCTTTGTTGCGTTTATCGTCATCGCATTGATCTCTCTACCATTGATGATGAATCGATACTCTCACCTGCTGCCTAAAAGAATAATCTCTGGATTTGAATCGATACTCAGTATCGGTTCAACTGCCGTCATCATCAAATTGATGGTAGTTTCATTTCTTTTCCAAGTTGTCGGCATTGGGATTCCAATGTTTGTCGCCTGGGAATTAGGAGATTTCCATGCCGTATTAGTAATGGCATTGATTACCCCGTTGGCAGCTATAATCACCACCATTCCTACGACCATTGGCGGTTTTGGAGTTCGAGAAGCAAGTTATGTTGGTTTGGGGGCAGCAATGGGTGTCAATTCTGAATTATCACTGCTTTGTGGGTTATCACTTTCGGCATCAATGCTAATGACGGGTGTGGTCGGAGCGTTCTTCTCGGCTGATTTCAAGAAGCATTCAAAAATTATTTACAGTGACTCTGAGGAATGATTGTAAATAATACTACTAATCTCTTTCTTTCTATTTCAGCAACTATTTTGTTGAATATAGGCAATGAATGGTAACTGTTGTTATTTGATATCTGTAGTATCTTTGATGTGCCACCGCGGCGCTCCTCTTACTTCACGCACGATTCGGTCGATATATTCTCCAATTAATCCAAGTCCAAGTAAAGTCATTCCTCCAAAGAATGAAATTAATAGAATATTAGATGTGAATCCTGCTAAAATTGTATCTCTTGTGAAGTAATTGTAAAGATAATAACTTCCCAGTAATAGTGATGACATCGCAGTTAATGCACCAACTATGCTAAATGCTCGAAGAGGAGCGGTGGTAGCGTCAAAAATATTGTCTAGAGTGGTGCTCACAAGTTTA
>CAUYXQ010000139.1:0-4476 GCA_963577015.1 Candidatus Thalassarchaeaceae archaeon | reverse complement strand
AGCCAATGACTGATTTGCTGATGGTGAAGGTGATGGTCGAGGTAGAAATATCACCGGATAACTCGATTCCTTTGGACGAAGTACTACCGCTATCGGCCTGTAATGCCTTGACTGCACCCGGCTCACCAGTACCCGAAATCACTACTTCCCAAGCCCAGTCATCGGCGATTTCAGCATTGGCTCCTTCAAGCATATCGGTTCGCCCATAGGTGGTATTTCCTTGGTCGACATAGATTTGCACAATCTGGTGACTAAAACCATTTGCTAGACTCCAATAATCGGTCATTTCAGCGATACCGATTTCGAATCTCGCATTCCAAGCACTTTGACTGACCTTGAGTGAAGTGATATCCCATAAATCGAGTGCATTGCCCGAAGCAGTAGCGAAATCTGCGGCGAGTGGAGGAGTGTAATCTCCGTCACCATCCGCATCACCAATCGCATCTGCAGCCTCGAGTAATACCACCCAATCCTCAAGATCGGGTAATACTACTTCAGCTGGTGCTGGCGGTGCCATCTCCATCTCGTCACCATCGCCATACGAGAGAGAATTCGCCCACGAACTTACGACCTTAACCCGGGTTGAATAGCGAGGAGCTAGTCCTAATTCAGACCATGGAATTACAAACTCATAGACATCATCTGCAGCACAACCACCTAGGGCAGAACTACCTGAGAGCACCCAACTCTCGGCATCTCCAACCTTGCCCTTGGCTTCGAATAAATGCCACTTCGATTGGCCGTCTTCCCACAGTTGATCGAAGTTAAAAGATATCATGTTTTTGGCCGGGAAGCCGAGGATTTCATTACCGTAATAGGTCCTAAAATTGGTTTGAACCTCGTTAAAATTATGGGCGTTCGGCTCCATGAAGTAAATCGCTAAATCAGGAGACTGAGTGGAGGATAGTGTTTCGATTTGCCCAGGAGTAGGCATGTCTACTCTCAGGTATATGTTAGATGCATCGTATCCTATGTAAAACGCATCGAGGTTGAGATTACCGCCATCGACGCTCGCTTCATACCTCGCTGCACCTTGCCATTCCCCCGGCAAGGCAATACCGTCGATCATAGGTTCAATCACCCCGGCATATGGCTCAAGTGGCGAGGCGGGGTTGGTCCACAACTCCTGAAGATACGGTGGTAACTCTAGACCGACCGCCTTGTAGATATTAGAGAGGTGAACTTTGAACAAGGTATCCCACAGTTCGTCATAGCCGCTATCTTGGTCAAGGCCGTACCACCAAAACCAATCGCTACCTTCGGCGATATACAGAGATTCCCATGCCGCTTCAAGACCGGTGTGTTGAGGATTATCCACCTCGAAAGCAACCAGTGCTTGTCTCGCTTCGATCAAGCGCTGCCAGCCCAAGGTCTCCTCTTCCTCTCCGGCCCAAGTTGAAAGAGTTCCATCGATCCACGAGCCGGTACCGATGGTTTCGATTTCTGGAAGAGTCAATCCCTTTTCTAAGAATTCGCCCGGCGTGGTGGTGACAATGCTAGGGTGACTTCCCAAACGGGAATACCATTCGTGCATGAAAGGCCTCGCTCCATCGTGATGTTGAAACTCGGACATGAACATCCAGTTTTCACCGTCGAGTGCGACGGTAAGCAAATGTTCAGATGGATCCTTGCCTTCATCGAGAAGTTGCTGACGAACATCGTCGATATAGGCAATAAAATCTGAAACCGCAGCCTCTGGTGTCATCGAGCCATATTGAAACGCTATGCGATCGCTGATTACCCGGTCGCGAAAAATCACCGCTACCTTATCACCATCAACGCCGGTTACATTCCACGGAACCGCTAGATTTGAAGCGACTGAAGTATCGACAAATGAGCCATCGGCAAGGGTTGATTCAGCGAGATTGACCTCATCGGTAACCATCCAGTCAATGCCGACATCAGCTACCGGTTGAACCATGGCTGGCGAAACCGATTGCTCCGAAGGCCACATTCCAGTCGGGCGGAAGCCAAGTTCTTCTTCAAAAAGATTCATTCCATTGGTCAACTGTGCTTGCACATCCTCAGGCCATGACTGTTTGTTCACTCTAATTCCATCTTCAAAAGTCCAACCATCCATCATCAATAGCGGCATTATCGGATGATAATATGGCGTGGTTGTCAACTCGACTTGTCCCTTTTGTGCCAGCGCCGAATACATCGGCAATACATTGGCCATCTGCGCTAATTGAACGTCGAGAACCAATTCAAGATCAGCCGGTGTGTAATTCCCGTTCTCCATGTATAACGCTTCCAATGAGGAATTATAATGAGCAGGCCTACCGTCTTGCGTCGGGTCTTCGATTGCGGAATACTCCCCTAATACATAATCGGGAGAGAATTGGTAAAGGTACCATAGAACCTGTAGATCGAGTAGGTCTTGGGGAGAAAGCAAAGTGTCATCCATTATCGTATCTGGTTTGAGATTGTGTTTGGTCATATCATAAATCTCGGTATATCTATTGCTTGAAGGATAGAGCCAACCAAGTTTAGGATCGTCAGAACTTACGTTGTAAATCCAACCAGAATTCCAGAATGATTGAAATTGCATCGTGTGTAATTCCAAATCGGTTGCATTGGGATAGCCGGTCACCATGCCATCGCCATCGACTGGCCAGGCCCTGCGGGCAAAATCGGTATGGACATCTGCAGTACCATCCTCGTGATATTCGACCAACTGCTCGATGAATGACGGTACAAGGTTGTAGGTTAGTTTAGTATCGGGGTATTGCTCAAGAATGCCGGGTGAGTCAACATATTCGGTCATTGCGTGAACCCTAACCCACGGCATCTCGATCATATTGGTCAATTTATTCTTGTAATATGGTTGATGTTGGTGGAAAACCAGTGCTAAATTCAAGGCATTGGATAATTTTTCTACCCCGTCTTCATTGGTCTGGCCAGTCAACGTATTCGGGGCAACTGAGACATTCCTATCGTCGATGTGCCAATATTCGGTGAAGGTTTCCGCACCGTTGGACGATGCGGGATTATCCGATGGGAAAGAAGCCCAGACATTTCCTTCAGTTTGCCATTGGCCCCAGACTACAATATCGAAAGAGGTGGGGTCGCCTAATGAAGACCAAGGGATTGTAAATTCCGTCACCTTATTGGCTGAATGACCAGCGTAAATGGAAATGTCAGATTGGTCGCCATCAATCCACTCAGTGCCATTGAATGCGATAACACTCCCATAGGAAGAATCCTCAGCCACAAAGGCATAATCAGCCGAGAATGGTAAAGTCTGAGCCAAATTCCAATTTTTTGACAATGGTGAGCCGCCCTCTGAAGTATTGAGATAGAAGAAAAGGTCTGCACCATCACTCGCCTCTAGGTCTGTGCCGTCCCAAGCAAAAGCCAAATGGGTTTGATTCCAAGTCATATGTAGAGAAACCGCACCCTCACTGCCCATCAGCGTGTCCACAGCCCATTCGCCGAGATCACCATCGACCACGATATCCTCGGGAGTGATCGCACTCACCGGCAACACGACCAGCAGATTCAACAGAATCAATGATGAAAGTGCGATTGCGGTGTGGCGCATGCCTTGGCTATACTAGCACTCACTGAAGAGTTTTTCACACAATTGATACAGCATACTCCATGCGGGCATCGGGGGTATTGTGTCACATCACTTCTCTTCCCAATGGTGATTTGCGTGATGCTGAGCGTTTCATCGACTTTGTCGCCACCATCGGCGCCAATGTATGGCAACTATTGCCAATAACTCCTCCAGATGAACACTCATCACCGTACGCCTCGCCTTCAGCCTTTGCTGGTTGGAGCGCATTATGTACAAATGACGAAGAGGGTTCAATCGAGAATGACTCTTATTGGCTTGAGGATTGGGCATTATTCTCCTTGATTAAAGACGAGATGAATGGTGCTGCCTGGACCGACTGGCCAAAAGGATTGCGCGACCGAGAAAGCGAAGCGCTCAAACCCTACCGGGAAAAAATCGATGCTAAGATTAGCGAACAGGCTCGCTTCAATGGCAGATGGCAGGAAATCCGCTCACATTCGATTGAAAAGGGTGTTTCATTGATTGGCGACTTGCCGATTTTCGTTGCTCATGATTCGGCAGATGTTTGGGCTCATCGTGAATTATTTCTCCTCGAAAAAGATGGCCACCCCAGTGTTGTTGCCGGAGTTCCACCCGATTATTTCAGCGAAGACGGTCAGCGCTGGGGCACTGTACTCTATGATTGGTCGACCCACGAAGCCGAGGGTTGGCAATGGTGGCGTCAACGATTAGCGCGAATGTTGCGTCTTTTCGACAAAGTGCGAATAGACCACTTCCGCGGAATGCACTCATCCTGGGCGATTCCAGCCGCAGACGAAACCGCCCGTAACGGTAAGTGGTTAGAAGGACCGGGAGCAAAATTGCTAGAACAACTGGTCGAGGTCGCAGGCGATGCTCGCTGTATTATCGCTGAGGATCTGGGCATAATTCCACAGGAGGTCGTCGAATTGAGA
>CAUYXQ010000138.1:0-4479 GCA_963577015.1 Candidatus Thalassarchaeaceae archaeon | reverse complement strand
GTGATCAATTTATTCCCAAGATCGCTCCATGGAAGAAGGATACGGTTTCTTCGCTCAAACAGCAATTGGAATCAGGATCTACTATTGCGATTATCGATATTCACGGCGTTCCTGCTGATTCGATGCTAGGAATGCGCGCAGGCCTGCGCAAAAATATGCGAATTAAAGTGGCAAAGAAGACGCTCATCTCATTAGCATGGCAGGCTAGCGGCCACGATGCATCTGAAATCGAGACCCTTTTCGAGAGTGCGGTTCAGCCAGCATTGGTTTGCACAGAAAGTTTGAATTCCTTTGAGTTATTTACCGAGTTGAAAAAGACCGAAGCTGGTCGTGCAGCAAAACCTGGGGACATCGCTCCTCACGATATTATCGTTGAGAAGTGCGATACTGGAATGCCACCTGGCCCAATAGTCGGTGATTTGAACTCCGTAGGTATCCCCGCTAAAATACTGAAGGGCAGTGTCCAAATTCAGAAGACTACAACCGTTCTCAAGGCCGGAGAGGAATTTAAGGGAGAGATGGGGATGATGCTATCCAAGATAGGTATCAATCCAATAGTTACTGGCTTACGCCTTTGTGGAACTTTGGAAGATGGTGCCATCTTCAGCCCGGAGACCCTAGACGTCGATTATCATCAATTCGAGCAGGATTTGATCGGCTTTGCCGCTGGTGCATTCAATCTTGCTTGCAATATTTCTTGGTTCACCAACCAAACTATGCCGACCTTGCTGGCAAAGGCAAGCACAGAGGCATTGGCTGTTGCTCTGGAAGCAGCTATCGCAACCGCAGTTACGTTGCCACACCTAGTCGCAAGAGCACATGCGAGCGCCATTGGCGTCGCCGGTGCTCTCGACCCATCCGCTCTGGATGAGGAACTTTCACAAATGCTCGGAGCTGCAGCAACTGCAGCAGTCTCCGCTGCTGAGAGTTCTGCTGAGCAGAGCGCCGACGATGTCCCAGCCGAGGCAGAGGAGGAAGAGGATGACGAGGAAGCCGCATTTGGTGGACTCGGAGACCTATTCGGTTGAACAAAAAAAATTGAGGTGAAATGAAATGGAGTATGTATACGCTGCAATGCTATTGCACAGTGCTGAAAAAGAGATTGACGAGAAGACTGTATCTGCTGTCCTAAAGGGCGCAGGTGTTGATGCTGACAAAGCCAGAGTGAAAGCACTAGTTGCTAGCCTCGGTGGAGTCGACATCGCAGAGGCAATGACACAAGCTGTCGCTGCACCTGCTGTCGCTGCTGCCCCTGCCGCTTCCGGTGGAGCTGGAGCTGCTGATGCAGCTGCAGAAGAAGAGGAAGAGGAAGAGGAAGAAGCAGGATTCGAAGGTCTCGGATCTTTGTTCGGCTGAAGCTATTGACCAGACACCAAAATCCGTTTACTAAGTAGACGGCATGGTAGTCCTTACGCGGTCGCTTGCCGTGGTTACCTCACCCTTGGGTGATAGACCGCGGATTGCCATGCACGAGCAAGCACATTCACAAGGCCATCCACATTGGCTGTAGACATGGTGGCGAAACGAGAGTTTATCCTCGAGGTTTGCACCACCCCTACACAGAACATCAAAGCCCTACGCCAACAAGGTGTAGCCATGGATTGGTCAATGACTAGACATGAAGGCTCAAGAATGGTCGATAGATTTGCTATCATCATGCCAATGGTACAGAGTTCGCGCAGTCTTGGTCTTTCATTTGGCGATGGACCCTTGGCTGGACTTGAAATGCATACGTGGCAAGAGACCACTGGCTCGTCAGGGGCGGTCGGCAAGACCGCATGGACGATTCCCGGTGGGATAGAAAACCCCGAAGCCAAGCGATTAATTCGACAATGGGCGGCGCAATTGCCGCGTTGTCCATGGAAATGGACCTTTGGTGAACGTAGTGTAGTTGGATTTTTATTGCCGGTTTGGCGTCGTTCACGACGTGCCTTTGCCAAAATTGGCATTGATTCATGGCCGATAGAACCAGCAGGTTCTGCGCTTCCTAGTAGTGACGATTGACCGAAAATGCAAGGTAACCCTTTGCTCTGCACCTGTATAGGAGGAGTCATAATGTCACTGATGGATAAACTGCAAAGTGATCGAGATACGCAGATTTCTGCGGTATGTATCGTGTTTTTCGTAATCGCTTTCCCGGTATATTTCGGCTTGGCAGCTTCATTTACAGACTTGGGTGTATTACCAGGCCCTAAAGGTACATATGGGGCTACTGTGGTTGAAAGTAACCTTACTCTTGGCGAGAACGAACTTGATCTTCAAGATGACGAACCACAGACGATTTCTTTCGATACCGATTCGATAGCGACTGATTTAGAGGGTTCATACATCGCTTATGTGCGCTTTACTATTTCTTGGGCAGAGACCAACGAGCAAGGACAGGGCCAAGACCAATGTGATGAGGTTTCAATTGAAATCGATATGACCGGCGTCGCTCACAATGTTTCCAATATTACCACTGAGCAATACGATGAAAATGGAAATTGTGCTGATGGAGTCGAGCACGTTATCGAATTCGAGATGATTCATAACTATTCGATGATTAACAGCACTCATAACGATGTTACAGAATCAGAAGTCATTGCAGCATATGATGACATGGGATACGGCAGAGGAGTCTACAACATAACAGTCGAAGTCGACGCCGATGAAGGACAGGTTCTTCCAGGTCCTGGAATTCTGGTAAATGGAAATAACGACCAAGGCGAAACAGTAACTGTCAAAGTCGAGTTCATTACCATCAAGGTCGCCGTTGAAATGCTAGAATCAAACGATTAGACCACTGACGTCAATGTGCGGGGAAACCCGCTCCATTACCAGTGCATGAATCTCCTTTAGAGAATCACGATCTATCGCTTCGATGCGCATCACCAAAATATCCTCTGTATTCGATTTCCTTGCTAAGAACCAACCCAGTTGTTTCTCTCCTCGCTCAAAGGAAACCCTCACACCATCAACAAGACTCCTTCGATAATCGGAGAAAGCCTCTGTTATTGCTTCGACAGTGGGGATTTTATCTTCTTCAGCGCAGGGGATTTTGACCTCACCAGTCGTTGGTAGATTCGGTGCTAGATTGTAAAGAGCATCACTGAAAGTTTCATTTGCATCATGACGGCTCCACAATTCAATTAATCGAGCGGCATTGTAAAGCGAGCAATCAAAACCATACCATCCCCGATCGGCCATGAACATATGACCACTCATCTCTGCGGCCATAATAGCTTCTGGATGGTCGGCTAGTGCTCTTTTCATGAATGAATGTCCAGTCTTAGCCATCAATGCTTTACCACCGGCTTTGACAATTGCTTTTTCGACATTCATCGAACATTTAACATCGTATATCACTAGGTTTCTCCCCTCCTCTGAACCCAATACATCATCTGCTAGTAATGCGATTAGTCGGTCAGGAAATATGAAACGACCTCGCTCATCAACCGCTCCAATTCTATCACCATCTCCATCAACTCCAATACCGAATTCACAACTGTGCTCAACCACCGCTTCACCTAGGTCAACCATATTCTTTGGTCGGGTTGGGTCAGCGCCGTGATTTGGCTCGGTTGGGTCCCAATTGCAATAGAGATCGACATGTTCAGTTCCCAACCTATCGAGAAGTTCAACCATGGCTTTTCCAGGAACTGCATTACCACAATCAACTGCGATTCTCACAGGGCGGGCTAGTTTCCCAGTGCTCTCAACAATAGCATCTAGGTAGGTGTACATATGAGGATAATCGACATGTTCTCCCTCTCCCTGCTTGAAATCTCCACTCAAGAAAACCTCCATTAGTTGCTGAATATCCTCACCGGCAAGTGGCAGATTTCCGCGGCACATTTTGAAACCATTATGGGTGGGCATTGGTAGATGACTGGCGGTTACCATGATGCCACCATCTACTGGTAGTGTCCAGCACGCGTGGTAAAGACAACCGGTAGATACGATGCCGATATCAAGAACCTTCACTCCAGAATCATTCAATCCTGCAATAAGGTTTGTAGCGAGTTCTGGGCTTGATTCCCTGATATCCCGGCCGACGGCAATGGTTTGACAATCGAGATATTTCGCATAGGCTTGGCCGAGCCGGTAGGCGAATTTATCATCGATTTCACTGGCTGAAAAACCTCTGATATCGTAGGCTTTGAAGCAATGTCTTGGCCACTCCATACTCAGGCCCATACCGTGGTTGATTTCAATTCATCTCATCGTCTGAGCAAGAAGGTCAGCAGAAGGACGATGGTTAGGAGAGCCAACCACTCGTTCAGCAGGTCTTGCCAAAGTGCAACTGCACTGAAGGCGAATAGTGCGGGTGTGATAATAAGCAACAATTTTGGCCAGGTGATCAAGCCCGGAGGGGGCTCTTTGAGATAGGGAGAGCCGGGCATTATTCTCACTCACAGCAATTTGATTCGACCGCTTGAACCACGATTTCAATCAGTGCATTTCCCGGCAGTGCTGCGGCTTGAAAAGCTGCTCTAGCAG
>CAUYXQ010000137.1:0-4496 GCA_963577015.1 Candidatus Thalassarchaeaceae archaeon | reverse complement strand
GTCAGTCCGGAAGAAATCACAGTCGATCGAATCGAACAGAAAATTATGTTTGTTCGTAAAGTAGACAAACGTAGGTTATTAGTTAAAATTATCAAAGAAGAAAGAGTGAAGCGAGGACTTGTTTTTACAAGAACTAAGCATGGTGCTAATCGATTGGTCAAGCAACTTGATCAAAGTGGAGTCAACGCAGCAGCGATTCACGGAAATAAAAGCCAGGGGGCGCGAACAAGGGCATTGGCCGGCTTCAAAGAGGGTGACATCCCCATTTTAGTTGCAACCGATCTTGCAAGTCGCGGTATTGATGTCGAGGGAATTACACATGTATTCAATTACGATTTACCCAATGAACCTGAGGTTTACGTACATCGTATTGGAAGAACGGGAAGGGCTGGACGTTCGGGCATATCTTACGGATTCTGTGATAATTCCGAATCTGGCTATTTAGTTGGCATTCAACAACTGATTGATTATGAAATACCCGTCGATGAAAAACATGATTTCCACTACGTTGGAGCAATACCTAAGCCTGGCCAAAGACCAGGTGGGATTAAGGAAAAGAAGCCTTCAAAGAAAAAACAACATAATCATAAAAACTCCCAGGGTAATTCGAAATCTCAATCAAGGCGAAACAGCCATCGCCCTAAGCGGAGTGATTCACAGGGAGCACGCCCCCACAATCGAACATCACGTGGGCAAGGTTCATCTCGCAATTCAAATAATCGTTAGAATGAAACTTAGGACTAAATCACACTAGAACGGAAGGAAAACACAATCGTATTTCTGCGAATTGTACAGTGAAATCATAGTTTGAAAAATGCCCTGAATGTCATAATTAGGTGGTACAGGGGGAGGGATTCGAACCCTCGAACACATAGTGACCGGATCTTAAGCCCGGCGCCTTTGACCAGCTCAGCCACCCCTGTATGGTGCGCTTGCAGCGCGTGAATCATTTGAACCATTCTGATTGAACGGGTTATCCCTGGCACCCTACGGGTGAGTCAGTTGGGGTCCAAGTTGGGCAAAATGGTTTAACACCCGGGTGCAGAGGCAGTCTTGGTGCGAAAGATGCGTATGCGTTTACTTCCAGTGTTCATCATCCTCTTGATGCTGTCTTCGACCATGCCTATTTCTTCGCCCGATGCTGCTCTGAGTGAGGCTGTTCAGCCTTCCTTTGTCCCGGCAAATCTCAAATCATACGACCTCTATCTAGATAGTCCTAACGAGACCATCAGCGGGGATGGTAGTATAGTTACAATGGAGCCTTCCAGCTCCCATGAAGAGAAGACTGCCGTCGGTGGTTTGGAGTTTCGAAGCCGTGAATTAATCAGCGATCTTACCATTTATGGTAGTGGGTCTGATGGTGAAATAATCGAACTTACTATTTATCTGAAATTCGAAGGTCAAGATGGTTCGACTGCTGATATGACTTTTACCTTACAAGCGGGTAATGCTGACATCGCAAGTGAAACCATGAGCCTAGACGATCCTTGCGATGGTAGTGGTGGTTTCCCACCTAGTAGTGGTGATTGCTCTTGGACTTCAAACGAAATTTTCTTCACCATTGATGAAGAAGGCTATCAATTGAATAAAGGTTCACAATTGCGTTTGACCATCGATGCTTCAATCGATTGCCAATCCAGTGGCGGCATTGGCAGCGATGGTGATTGCGATGTCTTGGTTGCTTACGGTGATATAGAATCTACCGATGGAACCAGCAGATTGGAACTGAAAGCCAATGCTCTTGCCGAATCCACGGTCAAAGCCCATGCGCCAGGTAGCATGTGGACTGACCCTGAAATGCTAGAGTGGGCGCCCAACCATCGCAGTGATTCGAGAACTATTCAATTCTCGATTGATGTACGTGATGCCTTTGGCAGAGAAGATATTCAAAGTGTATCATTGATAATGGAAACGCCTACTGGTGCAAATACGGTTTTCGATAAGGATTTTGAGGACGATGATCTCAAACTCGATAATAATGGTCTGGTTGGCAATTTCACTTGGACCTATGACGAAGGAATTGCGGCTGGACATTATCCCTTGAAATTACAGATCAGGGATGTACAGGGGCATACGGTTGAATTTGACCACTTGGGCATCGATTTCGTTGAATATGCAGTATCTCTCACCTTGCCTATCACTCACACTGGAAATCTAATGATTGCCCCTGCAAAGTCATCTAGTGTCGAATTCATGATTCAACACACTGGTGAAGCAGGTCTGCCGATTAACGTCGAGATGATGTTGGTGACCTCACTACCCTCCTCGTGGTCTGATGAAGTATGGGATAAGCCGGCTGGATACGAGTTATCTGGTGGTGGAGCATTCGCGCGACCAATTCTAACTTTACAAGCACCCGATGGCGATCTATCCACTGCACCGGAAAGAATAGAGATACGGGCACGTGCTACTGTGGATGATGATGATGGCATACCTGAAGAGGTCGCTCTTGAGGTAATTATTCTTACAGTTGAAGAGGTCGATGTCTTTTCCCCACCACGTATTTCTATCTATGAAGATTTAGAACACCAGCGACAGATAGCAGATTCCAATCGCCCAGAGGCTTATGATGCAAAACTTTCGCATTATATTGATTCAGAATCAGAAGGGATTTACTTTGTCGATGTTTTCAACACCGGTTTCGATAGCGACATATTCAAGATTAAAGTAGAGGATATACCCGATGGCTGGCAATACATGTTCTTTGATAATGGTACAGGTGTTCAATTGGAAACCGAAGGTGTCAATGCAATTACTCCCTCGATTGGAAGCCATGAATTGATGACTATGGTGATGAGGGTTTATCCACCAAGTGCTCGTGATGCGCCAAATCTTGGTCTTATCGAATTGCGGGTGACAAGTTCAGGGGATAGTGATTTGCTTAGTGAAACCTCCTTTACCGTCCATAGAACCTTTGGAATTCTCGCCGAGGTTATCGCTGATTCAGACGCTGGTGATTTAGGTGTGGTTGGCCCGGTAGATCCGGGGTCTAGCGTTTCCTACCAGATTAGAATCACAGATTCTACCAACAGTGGTGGCCAAAATACTTGGAAGGTCGTAAACCCAGATAAGTTGACTGCCAATACCGATATCGACAGTTCATATGCTGCTTGGACATTTACCCTTACCGATGATAATGATACTTCGGTTGTGGCCATCAATCTGAGGGCCAATGAAACCTATGACCTAGAGTTGGCGATAACCATGACCGAGCAAGTCATTGCAGGCAATCATACAATCTACCTCAGGGTTATCGAAGAAGGGGTCGATTCAACGGAGGCGAGATACTTCGATTTACCAGTGATAATCAAAGTCGATGAAGTGGTGACTCCAGGCTCGATATTCGTAGAGAGAAAGACCGCGATATCTTCGTTTTTGCCGCTGCAGAGTAAAAATATTGAGTTCTTTGTCGAGAATGACAATAATGTTCCGCTCGACATCGTCATCACGGCAAATGCCCCGAGTGGCTGGGATATTCAATTACGAACAAATGCCAATCAGATCGGTCAGAATTTCGTGATTTTATCGGTGTCTGCCTTTAGCCAAAATGAATTCACCATGGTCGTAACAGCGCCAGAAAATATCCGCTCCGGTGATGATTTCCAAATCGAGTTAGAGGTTACGCCGATGGACGATGAAATCCCCTATCCATCCGAGTATACTCAAAATCCTATGTTCACATTGACTTCGACTTGCGAAGGACTCAATTGTGCCATCAATCAAATCGTCAATCCAAGTTCACAAACCATTGGCCTATTCGTGGCATTAGGATTGATTGTTCTAATCGCAATCTATCGCAAAGGAGCTCAGTCGGCAGCGGGCTTTGAGGAAGAAAAGACTTGGGTCGAAGGCGACGAAGATCTCGAGGAGATTTCACTTGACATTCCAGAGCCGGTTACCGATGATGATGACCTTGTAGACGACTTGGAATTACTCGATGAATTGGACGACTTGTGAAGTGAGAATTCAACATGCCCTATGGGCATGTGTATGAACAACACTCCATTCTTCTTATTAGCCTACGAATCAGCCCCTCACTAGTGTCAACCATGTACGAGCCATCGAGAGCCACTAACCCCGCTTCCTTGAATAACTCAATCTTTAATCGAAATGTGAGAAATTCTCTCTCTCTGGTTATACTTATGCTCCTCTCATCATTTGCGGCTATGGACTTTGGAGTCTACGGCGCACTTGGTAGTAGTTCGGCAGATCCAGACGGTGACGGTCTTTCGACCCAAGTAGAATATCTAATCGGCACTTCACCCAATGATTGGGATGATGACAATGATGGAATGCCCGATGGTTGGGAGTGGTTCTATGGCTTGGATGTTTCTAGTTCAAACCCATTAGGCGACCCTGATGGAGATTTTTTGGGCAATCTCGCTGAATATAATTACAATATGCCAGTTGGTTGGGATGACACAGCCACTCCAAATCTACTCGATAATGGAGTTTGGTGGAATGGTACAATTCCAGTCAATAATTGGAATGAAGAA
>CAUYXQ010000136.1:0-4537 GCA_963577015.1 Candidatus Thalassarchaeaceae archaeon | reverse complement strand
TGATAGTGTCGATTTGGCCAGAGATGGGATCGAGCCCCCCCCTGGTATCGACGATATGGTTGCCATGACTAAGGCATTGATTGCCGATGGTGTTGAAGTCAAAGTCTGTGGGACTTGCCAACAAAGATGTGGAGTTCTCAAAGGCGCTCCATATTACGAAGGTGCTCAATATTCAACCATGGCAGAATGTTCGCAATGGGTAAGAAGTTCGGACCAAGTCCTAACCTTCTGAAAACTTCTTGCAACTACTGGCCAAGGGCCGCTAAATGGAAGAGGAATGATTACAATTCCTTGACCAAACATTCGGCTAAGTAATGATATTCATCGATATGGTTGTAGAGTTGAGCGGATATTCGCAGGTATCTTCCCTCTGGCGATGGCCAGCTCCAAATCGGAACCTGAATGCCGTATTTCCCAAGTAGAATTTGGTGCAAGGGATCAGGTTCGTGTAATGGTCTTGCTTTGGTTACTGATTCGGTTATTTTCAAGGTTGAGATGCTGGCTATCATCTTATCTGGACAAGGGGCATCTAGGCCTAAGGCCTCACAGATGATGTCGCGTCCTTTAATACAAAGACGGTGGTTTTTCTGAATGATTTTTTCCCAATCACTTTGAGCGATTTTTTTCATTTCTGTAATGGCTTTGGGTACTGCTAACCACGCAGATAAATCGCTGGTGCCAACCCAATCAAATTCGTGTCTGAATCTACTAATTCCATCGAGGGGGAAGGTTGCACCGTGGCTAATGGTTAGAGGATGGATTTGTTGTTGCAAATCTTTGCGCACGTAAAGAAATGCTGAACCTTTTGGTGAGCATAACCACTTGTGGCAATTACCAGTAACATAAGAGGCCCCTAATATATTCAAATCTAGTGGGATCATTCCTGGTCCATGTGCAGCATCAAGCAGCACTTGAATGCCTTTTGCCTCTAATTCTGCGGTCAGTTGCTCAAAGGGCATACGCAAGCCAGTAGGACTGGTAACCGTGTCAATCATCGCTAATTTAGTACGCTTTGTCAATGCCCCAATAACAATATCCATTATCTGTTGGTCGCTATCGATAGGAAAGGGAATTTGACAAGTAACGACCTTTGCCCCCCACCGTTGTGCTACGAAATCGATGGCATTACGACAAGCTTGGTAGGCGTGGTCCGGTACAAGTATCTCGTCTTCTGAACTAAAGACCAATGAACGAAGAATGGTGTTGACTCCTGATGTCGCATTGGTGATTAGTGCTATATCATCGGCTGCACAATTGAGAAATATTCCTAATTCTCCTCTGGTCTTAGCCAATGCATCCGGGGCGATGTCCTCGTAGAAAGCGACTGGTTCTTTCTCAAGTACATCCTGCCACCGGCGCTGTTCCTCTATTACAGCCATTGGGCAAGCACCAAAGGACCCATGATTAAGAAAAGATATATTGGGGTCGAGAGTCCAATGTTCGGCCATATCACTTCGCCGGGGCCGTTCCATGGCGTCACATCCCTCCTGACCTAACAATCATATCGGTGATTATATTGTGAAACGATATAGCAATTGATTCACAGTTTCTCATTTATCTCTAGGCCTTGAATCTATTAAAAGTGCAGGAGGCAGGATTTGAACCTGCGAACCAGTGAGGACTGGGACCTCATCCCAGCGCCGTTGACCAAGCTTGGCAACCCCTGCTTTATTTGACCCAGATGCACCCGATATTTCAACACCGCGAGCGGTTAATAGAATATCGAACAACAGGTCAATGACCCATCCGCCGCCCGGATTTGTGACATCTCTAACAAGACAACTTTGAATCCACGTTCTCTAAGTGTTTTCTCGACGGTAGGATAGCCCTTTGCGACCAATACTGTGCCATCTGCAAAACCAATTGTATTGCAACCATATACCTCTTCACTGGGCATCCATAATACCTCTGCGCCTTCTGATAATGGTTCAAATGCATCCTTGGATAAAAAACCTTCAGGGGCGAGAATAATCTTATCAGATGGGGTCGATGATATGCTGGTTAAATGAAGTGCGTTCTCTGGTATCTCCACTTCCTTTAATTGATAGCCAAGGCCCTCGATAAATCGTCTCAACTCATCTATTCCCTCTTGGTTTGTACGGCCTGATGAGCCGACATAAAATCTATCATCGAAACGAAGTAAGTCGCCACCATCCATTTTCGCCGGGGGTGACATTGTGGTGATATTGGCTTTGGTCAGTTGTTCAACCAAAAAATTAGCAATCTCCAATTGCTCGCCCACACGAGACTCATGACCAGGTATTGGCAGTAGAACTTTCCCTTCGATGACAATCGCCTGATCTTCTACAAAAACACAATCGGGATATTCGTCATCGCCATCAATAATTGTCACTTCAATCCCCGCTTCCCTCAAAGCATTGGCATAAACCGCGTGTTGATTTCTAGCCTGCTCGATATCGATTATACCGTTGCCAAAATATTGTGATAATGATTGATCGTAAGTAGAGGGGATTGCGCGTAATAACGCGCGTTGCTTCTGTCCTACTTTGGTAGTTGCCATCGACCTAACGTGCCGTTGTGTTTTGTATAATGCTTGTCCTATAAGTGGAATCTGGTTTCCATAGTGTGGAAAAATAAATCAAAACTAGTTGCGCAATTCTAGGGATTTAGAACCTACGCTATCTTGTAATAATAAAACCACAAATGAGGGAAAAATCAACCTTCTATCAAGGGAGTAAGGTCCTCTTCTTCCTCGCGTACCATCTTTGCCCAAAGATAGGTTGTTCTACGAGAACGGCGCAATTCTCTCTTGCGTCGTTTCTTTCTCAGCATCTCGTGCACCAGGGGGGATATCGTTGTTGACATCTCTTCTCAGTTTGAATTATACACCTACAGCATTATCAAACCTTCGCATAAATGCGTAGCATTGGAATACTGGCTATGTGTCGAGTAACTGATGTCTCAGGGGGGATTGGCTGTGT
Organism: Candidatus Thalassarchaeaceae archaeon; assembly: GCA_963577015.1. Lineage (GTDB taxonomy): Archaea > Thermoplasmatota > Poseidoniia > Poseidoniales > Poseidoniaceae > MGIIa-K2. Next base: position 1,595 of record CAUYXQ010000136.1, on the reverse strand, counting down.
TTCTTGCGCTAATTATGGTCTCTTTACCTCTCTCTGGGTGTTTTGGTGAGGATGAGTCGGGGCGGGTAGTTGCAGGTGACGTTACCGTCACTCCCGCTACCTTGAGCGGGGGGGTTTTCCAAGCGATGACCCTGAAGGCCGACAAACCACTTTCTGTCTATATTCCATATTTAATAATGGATGAAAAGACCGGTTATATCCAAAATTCAACTGTGATCGACCTCGCTTCCGATGAATCTGTCCAGATTAAGGTTCTAGCACCGCCGAGAACCGATATGGCAATTGTGATGGTTGGTGAATCTGGCCGCGATAATTGGCCGATAAGGAGTATGTCTGAATCTTGGAGAACGTGGTATGGCCATACTGGATTTCAAGATGCTGGGGCTGCTGGGGTTTCGCGGGTTATGAAGGGTAATTTCTCAACGGTAAATTCTAGTTTGGCAAATGGTGGTCCGGTCGAGGTGGTTACTCTTTCAGTGTCTCGCCCTGTGTCTGATGCTTATTCGGAATCAGAAGGAGCAAGACATTCGACCGGAATCATCAGTGGAAGAGATGTTTACAACAACCTTCGTTTTCTTACCGACCAATCGCCTGATGCGACCAGCGCTGATGGTGCGGTCGGGTTGTTGAACCGATGGGCAGGTCAAGGTAATTCTGCTTACGAAGAGGCGGCCCAATGGTTGATTGTTGAATTGGAGAGTTACGGCCTAGAAGTTCAAACCCACCGCTTCGAGTTCACAGATATTTTTGATAAACAAAACCCAGAAGCATACAATATTTGTGGCTATAAATGGGGTGAAGAAGATCCAAATAAATGGATGGTTTTTGGAGCTCACTTCGATATAGCCCCCCCGGCAAACGCGATACTGCTCGACCCTCATATCACCGGCTCTCGAACCTATGGAACAAGAGTGGGAGCTTACGATAATACTGCAGGAACTAGTATGGTTCTATCTGTCGCTAAGGCGATGACTCAATTCAAAACCCGTAATTCTATCGTATTTTGCTTGTGGTCTGGTGAAGAAGGGGGTAAGCGTGGTAGTGATTATTGGACTGAATATCTCGCTGAAGATAACCCTGAAGTCGAGGTTACCAATTATGTCAACCTCGATATGGCCGGTGTAAATTGGCCCGGGGGCGGTGGTGCACCGCATGACGACCCAGCTCCTTCACTCGATGATGATGGTTATCCAAAAGACGAGGAGGTGTGGCCGATGCGAGTTTATATCGGGCCTAGTGAAAATCACGATTTAATCGATCAGCCAGAGATTGTCGGTCTTTCTTCATGGATTGCGTCAGATGCGATTGGGGTCGAGCAAGAGATGTCTATTCTCGTTGGCGGTGGATTTGACGCCTCGACGTGGAAAGTCGATGATTGGTTGGCTAAAGATCGCCCAGAAATAATAATTTACGAGGATACTACTGCTCGCTCAGATCATGCTAGTTTCCAAGATAATCTCGGTACTGTAACCGTTGGATTTGGGGGGTTGGTGGATGGATATTGGTGCTATCATCAAACCTGTGATACCTTAGAGGAAATGGAGGAGTGGATGGACACTACCGGTAAGGGGTATGGTGAAGAGCATTCAGGAGTG
>CAUYXQ010000135.1:0-4591 GCA_963577015.1 Candidatus Thalassarchaeaceae archaeon | reverse complement strand
CGCCAACACTCTTTTTTCCGGTGAAATCACCGAAATCCCACTTGCGATGTATTCGTCTCTTTCATCGATTAACACGATTCCAGCACCGGCTGAAATAGTGCGAAACTCCTCCAGTAGTGAAGAGAGCAGGTCTTGGTCTGCCAGCATTTCCTCTAGGTCGAACTCTTCCTCTCCCTCCTCCTCGCCGAGTAGTGAGTATAATAGTCGTATTTTTTCACGCAAACCCATCTTTTTCCATGCTCTGCGTAAGGTGGTTTGTATGTCTCTATCGACGAGTACGACTTCCAGTTCTCGAGCTTCACCTTCTTTTACAGCAGCCATCAATTCAGCACCGGGCTGAATCTCCTCATCCATGCCCATCCGTCTTTGTTCTGCTGCGAGGAGTGATTGAATCAATACCAAAGGCGCCTTTCCCTCCTTGATCACTTTGAGTAAGCCCTCCTTGTCCAGACGCCTATCCTCAGCGAGGGCTTTGTGTCGAGATTGACACAATTCAACTGCGATAACATCGGGTTGAAACTCCTCGATGTGATGCTTGACCGCAGCGACACTAGCGCTAGCGACGTGAGCTGTGCCTAAGAGGCGAATGCGATTATCAATATCGATTATAGGCGCTTCACTCATTTTCCTACCCCCAATAATGTACTCATAACCGCAGCGAAATCAGAGTGCTCACGAACATCGTGAACCCTGAGAATATCAATGCCATTTAGTTGGGCGAATGCGGCAACTCCAAGGCTGCCGGCCAATCTATCTTCCGAATCATCTTGACCACAGATTTGCCCGATCATCGATTTACGCGAGACACCCCAAAGCAAGGAAAACCCCTCCTCTCCTCGCAAGGATTGGAAGCCCTGCAATAATTCGATATTATGCTGGAGATTTTTACCAAAACCAATTCCAGGATCTAGGCAAATCAATTCTTTGGGATGACCTGCTGCAATCAACCGTCGGGCAGTATTGAGTAATTCCTCACTCACTTGCTGACAAACATCATCGTAGTGGGGTGAATTCTGCATCTCCTCTGGGGTATTCAGCATATGCATGATGCAAACTGCAACCCCGCTTTGCAATACCAAATCAAACATCAGTGGGTCTCGCAAGCCACTGACATCATTGATCATTTTCGCACCGGCGCTGATAGCAGCCCTAGCCACCTGATGATTTCGGGTATCGATTGAAATCGGCCCATGCTTGGATAATTCTTCGACCAAAGGAATAACCCGTGCTAATTCCTCCTCAATACTGATGGGCAAAGCCCCAGGTCTTGTCGATTCGCCTCCGATATCAACCCAGTCAGCACCGGCTGCAAAATGAGCAATCCCCTCTTCCAGCCCACCGCCACGGCTTGATTTGTGAAATGAATCCGGCGTTGCATTGACTATTGCCATCAGCAATGGGCGGCCGTTCACAGGCGCTAATAGAGTCCTACGGCTGGACTCGTGCCCTCTAAAGTCCTGCATACCGAAGCGTCGGTTGCGACAGGGTTTATGAGATGAGAGGTTTGAGAGCGTCCCATGTCTGAGTCTGTAATCACAGATGGAGAGGAAATTGGCGAGGATGAAAGCCTCGATATTCCGATGCCTTCCGAAGAGCAGATGGAGTTAGCAGAGAAGATAATTTCACGGCTAGACCCAAAAGATCGCTCTTCGATTGGTGAGATGATTCACTCTCGAGCACGTTGGTGCGGTGGTATACTCGCCGCATGGGCGGTTTTCTGGTGGTTGACGGTATTGAGGCCTACAGAGGATTATAGTGTGGCGACTTCGATTTTCTTCGGCCCTGATTTTATGACCGTAACCATCCTCGTGCCGTGTTTGATATTCGTCGGTTCAATCCTTTCCGATTTCAGCCGCGAATTAGGTCAATTATTTCCCGGCCTAGTATCGGGTATAATGTTTGTTTTATCCATTCTATATGTGTTTGAGCCAGCGGTAATGGGCTTTGCCGGCGATGTTTTGACCCCGGCTGAGGGAATGTGGCGTTTTGCCCGACTAGCCCTGCTTTCGGCAACTGTTTATGCTGCGGCAAAATTGTTGATCGATGCTGTTTTACTGGGTTGGGTTAAACGCTTGATTGAAAACCATCCCTCCATCCAATTCAACGAGCCAAGTGCAGCAGGACTTGAGCCAGAAATCGAGCCAGCGGTCGAGAGCGAGGCTTGAAACGAGAAATCATCTGGCCCGGCCATGGGCGAAAGAGTAGAGGTACTCAGGTGGGGCTACCGCAAGGGCCGTGATCCACGCATCACCACTCATCTGGGATTGGTCGCCAGAGCCCTTGGTGCAAACGCCTTTACCTTAGCCGGCGAAGGGGACGAGGAATTGTTGGAAAACCTACAATCGGTCAGCACGCGCTTTGGCGGAGAAATAGAGACAAACCACGTCTCTGGTCTTAGTCACTTGCGCAAGCACGTAGAGTCTGGTGGGGTGGCGATTCACCTGACTATGTATGGTCAGCCCTACCGTCAAGCGATTCCTAAAATCCGACGAGATCGCCCGCTGTTAATTGTGGTCGGCGGTGCCAAAGTGCCTGCAGAGGTTTTCAAGGCCTGTCAATACAATATCGGTGTGGGTAACCAACCTCATTCTGAGGTAGCAGCGCTTGCTCTCTTCATGGATGAGTGGTTTGGCGGGGGTGCAGTAGAGCGTTCATTCCCCAAAGCCCAACTGGTTATCGAAGGTAGTAACCAAGGAAAAATCGTCCATGACCTCGGACGCGAAGAGGAATGATTAGTCGTTCTTTAGCAGTGATTCGCTGGCCAATGATTATGGTAGTTATCTGACCACGAACTTCGATGACGGTGTATGGTGTTTCAAATCGCTATGCTCCTTTGCTGCCTGAACCCTGTGAAATAATGCAGGATAATCGCGATTGTGAGGAGGCGGATGGCGATGGTATTTTGCTATTAGCAGATGGTGCAATCTACCGAGGGACCCTATTTGGTGCGAGGGCTATCGGTGAGGGTGAATTGGTTTTTACAACAGGGATGACCGGCTATCAAGAGAGCCTTACAGATCCGTCATTTGCGGGCCAAATCCTAACTTTCACCTATCCGATGATTGGCAATTACGGCATCCATTACAACCGCTCCGAATCAGGTGGGGTTTGGCCGAGAGGAGTGGTCGTGCGCAGCGCGATGAAACAGCCTGACCACCGCGATAGCATTGCTAGCGTCGGTCGTTTTTTGGCTGCATTTGGGGTACCTGGGATCGAGAATATCGACACGAGGTCAATCACTCGAAGAGTCAGGGAATTAGGAACAGTGCTCTGTGTCTTTGGCCCAGCCGAGGATGAAGCCTCATTACGGGAAAGATTGGCTGTATTGCGCTCGCCTGAACTCGATGACCTTGTCGACCTCGTCTCAGTAAATGATGCGGTAATCCTCAATCCAGATGCGCGTGATGAATTTGGCCGGGTATTGCCGCGCATCGCCGCACTCGATTGCGGCATCAAATACAATATTCTGCGTAGTTTGTGCCGCTATTTCGAAGTGATTTGGTGCCCGCCAAATATAGCGTTTGAATCGATAGAGGAATTGGGTGCTCAAGCACTATTCTGTTCCAATGGCCCTGGCGACCCTGCTCACCCAGGCATGGCAAGCCGGGCGCGTGACTGCCTCGCTGAAGCGATAAAGGCAAAATTACCGGTGATGGGTATTTGTCTTGGTCATCAATTACTTGGCTTATCAAGCGGCTTACAAACCTACAAAATGCGCTATGGTCACCGTGGAGCCAATCAACCAGTCGTGGATTTACAAAGCGACCAAGTCTGGATAACCAGTCAAAATCATGGTTTTGCTGTGGCTGACCCTGACGCAGGAATGCTTGCAGCTCATCCTCTAGCAGTCAAATCACAAGAGGTAGCGAATCTACACGGTAACCCTGTTGTCGTGCGTTATGTCAATGCTAACGATAGAACAGTCGAGGGCCTAGATGTCGTCGGCGCACCGGCTTTTTCTGTGCAATTCCATCCCGAGGCCTGCCCAGGACCTCACGATGCCCATGCTCTTTTTGCACGTTTCAAGGATATGGTTGAATCGTATATCCAGGGGGGTGAGTAAATGCCTAGGAGAGAGGATATCCATACGATATTGGTGCTTGGTTCAGGTCCAATAAAAATAGGCCAAGCAGCCGAGTTTGATTTTTCGGGCTCTCAAGCAGTAAGAGCTCTTAGAGAAGATGGTTACGAGGTCATCTTGGTTAATTCCAATCCCGCAACCATCCAAAATGATCCAGAGATGGCCGATAAGGTCTACATCGAACCCTTGCTTGTCAGCACGGTCGAGAGTATTCTACGCAAGGAAAAACCCGACGCACTTTTGGCGGGCATGGGCGGTCAAACAGCATTGAATATCGCTAGTCAATTAGCCCATAGTGGCTTACTTGAGGAATTAGGTGTGGAATTGATTGGCTCAGACCTAGATGCTATCGACAAGGCGGAAGACCGCCAATTATTCAATCAGGTTTGTGAATCGATTGGCCTGTCTATTTCCGATGCACGTGCTTGCCATAACATGGAGGAAATATTGGCTGCGGCTGAGGAGATTGGCACTTGGCCATTGTTGATACGTCCGGCATTTACCCTCGGT
>CAUYXQ010000134.1:0-4648 GCA_963577015.1 Candidatus Thalassarchaeaceae archaeon | reverse complement strand
GTCACCACCCATGAGAAATACCGGCGGTTTGTTGCGCTCCGGCAGGTTGAACTTGTTCGGATCATGGGGCGAGATGTAGGGTGCAAATAGAACCATCACCAACAAAACTATGACAATAACCAATGCTAACTGCCCTAGATAGTTGCCTTTCAAGGCTGACAAAAGTCGTTTTCGCGATAAATTCAACGTCCTAGTTTTCCTTGTTATCTAGACGGATTCGAGGATCCAGATAGACATAGAGAAGGTCGATCAAGATATTCACGAAAACGAAAATAAACGCCGTCATGAGAACACCCGCTTGGATAACAGGATAATCACGCCTATTAATAGATTCGATCAGTAAACGACCCATACCTGGCCAACCAAATACAGCCTCAGTCACAATCGCACCGCCGAGCAGTGCGCCGACCTCCAGCCCAATGATCGTTGTCACAGAAATCATCGAATTCGGAAGAATGTGATGCAGTATTACACCTCCACGGCTCATGCCTTTTGCTCTTGCAACCATGACATAGGGTCGTCCTAAATTTTCCAAAATGTCTGTCCGTGTAAGACGAGTGATTATTGCCATGAGCCAGGTTCCAAGAGTGATTGCTGGCAGGACAATATGACGAGCCCATTGCAGGAACGTCTCTGGGTTACCATGAAACAAATCCTTGATAACCAGTGTGAAATCTGGGCCTCTGCCCATCGCAGGTAACCATCTCAACTCCACTGCAAACAATAGAATTAGCATCACACCGAGCCAGAAATTAGGTGTCGAGATGCCAAAAAGTGCAGAGAAATTAGCCATGTAATCTAAATAGGTGCCACGCCACACTGCAGAGAGAACTCCTAAAGCGATTGCTATGGGAATTCCGAATAAAGCAGCTGTAATGGTCAGCTCAAGCGTATCAGGTAGACGCTCAAGCAGCATGTCAACTGTGGATTGGCCGACAAACCATGATTTGCCCAGGTCTCCTCGAATCAAGTTGCCTAGATACGTGAGGTAGCGCTGATGGAGGGGTTGGTCTAGGCCTAGTGATTTACGGACGAGAGCAAATTGTTCTTCTGTTGCTGATTCTCCGACGAGGTTTACAGCCGGATCACCGGGCGAGAGGTGAAGAATAACAAATACCAGAGTCGCCGCACCCCATAAAACGATGACCGAATGAAAGAGGCGGCGACCGAGGTATTTGCCCATTTAGAGGGCCTAATTTAGACCTTTTTGGTATACCATAGCGGCATCATCTCGTCCGCTCTGGCTTGCCAGTTATGGTTTAGACTCACCCCGTAGGCGTTTGGCTGGAGATGAAGAAACACCCAAGGGGCATCTTCCCGGGCAACTTCTCCTGCTTTCTGAAATAACCCCAGTCGTTCCTGGCTGTTTGCTGTTGCCCGACTTTGGGCAACCAGTGCGTCAACCTCTGGCATGTCACTGGTAGACCATGCGCCTTTTCCCAGTAAAGCACCGATATAACTGTCTGAATCGAAAGTGCTATTCCCCCCCCAACTCAACATATACATCGGGCCAGCTTTACGAGACGTAATTCGGCCAGACAAAGTTCCCGCATCGCGGACTTCAATTTCAGCTTCTATACCGATTTCGCGAAGATAGTTCACGAGCGCCTGTGTAATCTCCATGCCAGAGATCATCCATTGTGGCACAACCTCAATTCGTGTCTTGAAGCCGTTAGGATAGCCAGCTTCGGCAAGCATTTTCTTTGCCAGGGTAGGGTTATACTCGTAAGGCTCAAGATCCGGATTGTGCCCGAATACAGTCGACGGAATTGGTCCTCCTAGTAGTTCACCTGATCCCTTGATATACACCTCGTTGATTTCCTGCTGATTTACTGCATGGTTGATTGCCTGACGAACTTTCCTATTATTGAAAGGCTCCATTTCATAGTTGAAGCAGCAAATAACGATACGGTTGCCCGGGATAGCAGTCATTTGTGCCACACCACTTGAATTAATCCTATCGAAGTCTTGGGCGTCACATTTGGTTAAACTGATATCACCTGCAAGAAGTGCAGCAACTCTGGTAGCCGACTCCCCAATGTAAGGCGCTTCAACCCGCTTAATCACAGGTTTTTGACCCCAGTAGTCGTCGTTACGAGCCACCTTGAGAACATCGTCTGGCTTGAACTCCTCCAGACGGAACGGACCTGATCCCATCGGATTTAGTGCCAAAAACTCTTTCGAGTTATCCGAATAGTAACCTTCCTCAAAAATCGACAGAATTGGCATATAGGCCGTAATCGTTGGAAAAGGAGAATTACAGATAATATCCACTGTGTATTTGTCAACGACATTTACGTCGACAACGGGACCCCATTGCTTTCGATGGGGAGAGCCGATCTCTTCATTGATACGCCTAAGAATACTGAAGCGTACGGAATGAGCAGTAAGGTCCTTACCATTGTGAAATTTGATCCCTTCCCGAATCCTGAAACGCCAAGTGTTATTCGCAATAAATGAATATTCTTCTGCTAAATAGGGCTTGAGTTCATTGGTGCTGCCATCTCGAAAGACCAGTGGGTCGAATATCCAGTTCTGAGCAATGATGGAAGTCCTAATCGCGTTTTGTTCCGGATCCAGATTTGGCATTCCGCTCCACATCGCTATTCTAAAAAGGTCGATCTCGTGGCTACCGGCCAAGGCTATAGTGGGATTGATCGCAGCTGAGCCTGCCAACCCAGTGAATCCGGCTGCGGCAGACGCTTTAAGAAGTTGACGTCGTTTCAGATCGGGTGTTGGTTGGTTGTTCACCAGTATTTTCCCCTCATCGTGTTTTGACATTGTTTATCCTCCAATGTAGGTTTAAATATAGTTTTATAATAAACTTGTACACCTGTGAATAATCATGATAATTGAGTTGGATGCACATTTTTCCAGCAACTTAGCATAGTTTGACCGAGACTAGTATATCTCGCATGAGATTGCAAGAAGCGGCTTAGGATCACTGATGAAAGCAGGTACCAAGTCTGGACAATCATTGGGTTCCAACACGAATATTACAGGTGTTAAAGGGAGCCAAGATATCTTAATTGAAGTCGCAGATATCACTGTTTCGTTCCGAGCGAACGGGAGTGCTTTAAAACCAGTCGACGATATTTCGTTTCACATTAAGCGTGGCGAAATTCTTGGGATGGTGGGTGAATCCGGTAGTGGAAAAACAATTACAGCATTATCAATGATGCGGCTTATCGAACCGCCCGGGAGAATTAATGGAGGGCACATCATGTATCGTGGGGAGGATCTTTTGCAAAAAACCGAATCCGAGATGCGCAAGATTCGAGGAAAAGAAATTGCGATGATCTGGCAGGACCCGATGGCATCTCTGAATCCTGTCAAACGGATTGGTGACCAAATTGAGGAGGTTCTGAGAATACACAGGCGACAAATTATCGCGGGGAACAAAGAATCATCGGCACTGAAATCTATGGCTACCAGAACTGAAGTGACCCTGGCAGCTCTTGAGGAGGTCAACATCGCCGAGCCTGCAATCAGAATGAAAGAGTACCCGCATCAACTCAGTGGTGGTATGCAGCAGCGCGTGATGATCGCTATGGCGCTAGTCGGTGAACCGTCACTTCTTATTGCCGATGAACCTACAACTGCTCTGGATGTCACGATTCAGCTACAAATCTTGGAGCTACTTAAAAGTCTTCAGAAGGGTAAGGCGATGAGCATCTTGCTCATTACCCACGATCTCGGGGTGGTCGCTGAGATGTGCCATCGAGTTCAGGTGATGTATTGTGGGAGGATCGTAGAAAGTGCAGATAAAAACGATCTCTTTGACAAGCCGGCTCACCCATATACTCAAGGCCTTTTGAAATCCATACCTAGGCACGATGTCAAAAAAGGTGAGCTCGATTCTATAAGTGGTGTTGTGCCTGACCTAACGGCGATACCGCAGGGGTGCGCATTTCATACGCGCTGTCCGATGGTAATGGATAAATGCCGGCAGCAGCTTCCTGATTTTATTTCTTTATCGCCTTCACACCAGGTGCGATGCCATTTGTATTGCGATTGACACAGGGAATTTAACAGTGGATGGCGATTACTTATTGAGGGTGCAAAACCTCACAAAATATTTTTCTGTAAATACTGGGGTGTTTGCCCAGATATTCTCTGCTGGGTCAGACCATGTCAAAGCGGTGGATGGCATAAGTTTTGATGTTAGAAAAGGTGAGACTCTAGGAATCGTTGGCGAAAGTGGTTGTGGAAAGTCCACTGCTGGGTTAACTATTCTACAGCTCCTTTCGCCGACCGCCGGGGATGTAATTTTCAATGGAGAGAGTATCGTCGATTTACCATCAAGAAGAAAAAGATTGCTTCGGAAGAATCTGCAGATGATTCTTCAGAATCCCTATTCTTCATTGAATCCCCGAATGCGAATTCGCGATATTCTTGCAGAACCGCTAAATAACTTTGAGTCGAATAAGCGTGAGCAACAAGCCCACCGAATTGCTGAACTGCTCGATTATGTTGGCCTGACTTGGGCCCACAGTGAAAGATTCCCTCATGAATTAAGCGGAGGACAACGGCAGAGAATCGGAATCGCGCGGGCGCTCGCTTTGCAGCCAAAGCTGATTGTCGCAGATGAACCAGTATCTGCATTGGATGTAAGTGTGCAGTCTCAGATATTGAATCTGCTACTGAA
>CAUYXQ010000133.1:0-4731 GCA_963577015.1 Candidatus Thalassarchaeaceae archaeon | reverse complement strand
GAAGCAGCCGCACCGTTCCATTCGTTGCAAAGTCGACGGGATTGCCCTTAGCGCGTATCGCTGCCCGCTGTACCTTGGGTATCAAATTAGCAGAGCAGGATATACCGGCAGCGGTCACCGGCCAAGTATGTGTGAAAGCTCCGGTCTTTCCCTTCATTAAATTACAAGGTCTCGACCCTGCTCCTGGTCCTGAGATGAAATCGACAGGAGAGGTATATGGTTGTGATTTACGTGCAGATGTCGCTTACCTAAAGGCGAGATTAGCTACCGAAGTTCCCGTTGCAACCGATGGTGCTGCTTATCTCACGGTTAGAGATGACGCCAAGGAGGGTTTGTGTGAAGTTGCTCATGATTTGATTGCACTCGGCTTCAACCTATTCGCAACTTCAGGAACTGCTGATGCCTTGCGCGCGGATGGTGTGGTGGTGGAAACGGTTTACCGTATCACCGAGAGAAAACATCCAGATGCGCTCGACTTAATGCGCAACGGTACGGTATCATTCATCGTCAATGTGCCAACCATCAGTGGCGGTGCGGTTAGAGATGGCAATATGATGCGTCGATTGGCGGTCGAGTTGAACATTCCTTTCGTAACCACAATGAGCGGTGCTCGCATGGAAGTAGCAGCGATTAAAGCCAGACAAGAGTGTGATCTGGAGCCGATGCTGCTCAAGGTCAATTATTAGTTTCAACAGGCATCGAAGGCCGTGATTATATAATCGGTCAGAGGGCTTGTCGTTGACAATTCATTGAGGCCATCACGGCCGAGGGCAGCATAATCCCTGACAATATCTTGAACTCGAACATTTCCTTCTGAGGAGCGCGCTACGATTGTTTTTGGTTTGAGCACTTTGCCGGTGCCGTGTGGATCGTAGATGGTATCGAGGGCTTCGGCGAGGAACCAATCGGCTTTATCGCCGGGGTCTCCTTCAAAGGTTCTCTTCGGTGTTTTGGGTCCAAACATGCTTCCAGCCTTTTTCTTTGGCTGTGATTTTCCTTTGGATTTTTCCTTTGGTTTCGCTGTGGATTTCTTCTTTTTCTGCACCGTAGTAGTCCCATCAGAATCGCTGGGTTCTCGATCAGAGAATTCCTCCTCCAATTCCTTGCGGACCTCCTTTTCAATGCGCTCTCTGAGTTTTTCTTCGATTTCACTATCTGAAACTTTACCGGCTAGTTCATCATTCAATTCATCGACCAAGGCAATATAATGTGATGCGACCTGTAGCAATGATGTTTGCATACTGGCTTCTAATTGCATCGAAACTACATCGCCAGAACTATCACGCCATTTGCGCCATTGTAACATCGTGCTCTCGTGAATATCCGAACCGCATTTGGGACAGAAACTTCTCTTTGGTGGTTTGAGGACAGGAATGGCACGCATAGCATCAGCATCAACTCCTTCGTGCTCACCACTAGCAACGTCGTGGATGTGGGTGCTCGCATCCATGCCTAATTTCATAGCATCGTGGAATAAGCCGTCGTCGAGATTAATATCGCCACTCTGTACCATCATCCAAGCATCAGTGCCACGAACTACAGCCCGCATTGCGGCGCTAGCAGCAAGCGATTCACCAAAGATGTGGATCTTCTTATCCTCTGGTACGCTGATGTCAGCATTTTCAACCTCATAATCACCGTCGTCATCGGCGGGAGCGGCAATGCCGAGTAGTATAGGATTGGCTCCCTCTTCGACCTTAGCAATCAAATCAAATTTCTCAGCCATCGAAAGGTCATCGCGGATGCGAATCACGTCCTTTAGCTGAATGAGGTCATGCCCAGTTGCCGTAATAGGACCGTTTTCAGTCAAATCATTGCCGCAACTGAGACAGAATTTGGATACAGCATCCACTCCTGCTTCACAAACGGGACAATAGACGCCGCCCATGGGTGATGTTGTTGCTTTTCCTTTTTCAAAGGTGGTGGTGACAATGTGCTTTTTATGACACCTGTCTTATCTTATGCTTGTAATAGAGAAAGAATTCTTTCACGTTTTACCTCAGCCATTATCGGTGCTAATCTAGGGCCCTTGTCACGTCCTAAAATAGCCTGATAGAGCGTGTAATAGGCGATTTTAACTTCAAGTCCCGCCGCTTTAATACTATTGGGTATGATGGCTGCTATCGCCTCAACCTCCCATTCGCAGGTTTGTAATGCCGCACTTAGCGTTGTGAGATATGTTTTATCGAGTCCAGTCGCCGGGCTATCGCGAATGACAATGCGCATCTCCTCGGGAAAGTGCCCACTGTCAATCCAATGGTGCATTCTCCCCAATCTTTCAGATATCTCCGTTCCGAATTCCTCTATTATTTCGTCATCTCGTTTTACTTGACAAAGCATCGCCAGATGTCTAAAGGTCAGACTACTCGTTGTTTTGCGTGAGGTTTGTGACATTTTCAGTGCACCGATTTCATCTTCGATATTTACTCGCTGACGCCGAGATAATCCCTCGAGTTCAACTGCGTCGAGATCCTTAGAACACAATCTCTCAAACTCATCGGCGAGATTGACCAGACCCATACCGGTGTCGAAGTCAATGGCCTTATTCGGTTTTGAACGGGTGATGAGATAGCGTAATATCTCTGGGGGAACCAACGCTAATGCTTCTAGTGGTCCGATGGTATTGCCGGCTGAAGAAGACATCGCCCCCTGTCCTTTGAGTGAAATCCATTCGTAGGTCAATGGGTGAGGTGGCTGGTCAGTGAATAATTGAGAAATCTCTTGTCCGGTTGAATAAGAACCACCTGCCGTGCCGTGATCTTTGCCAAAGGGCTCACAACTTACGCCAATCCAACCCCAACGCGCTGGCCAGTCAACCCGCCATGGTAATTTTCCCTCGGCTTTCCGCAAGTCGCTTTTTCCGGCTTTCCCTTCCTGAGTCCAAAGGACAAATGGCCACTCAAATCCATCGACAATTACTCCGTCTAACGACCCGTCATGACCTATTGGGTTGTAAGGGAACCAATCAGTGGGTAATTCACGACCGCTGACCCGCTCGATGATATCCTTTATTTCGCCAGCCTTTTCACAAGCGATTTTGGCACGGCTGGCAAACTCGCCATCCGCATATGATTGGTAATTGTCAATCAATCTCGGCCGTACATCGATTTGCTCTAGGGCTTCGAGAAAAGGCTCAAGAAAATGCTGAGCATAAGTACGGCCATCAGCGGATGGATTACCGTTTTCATCAGGTGCAGGAATCGTCGCTAGAGGATGGCCGATATAGCGTTCGTATTCAGATGAGAGAAATGAATAGACCTTGCGCAAGGGGTCGGCTGAGTCGACCACGAATACGAACTCGGCATCGATTCCTTTGGCTTTACAGGCTCTGGTAATCATATCACCGGTCAGGATTTCACGCAAGTGTCCGATATGAAATTCACCGCTTGGAGTGATGCCACTAGCGATGATGTGCTTATCGCCTTTAGCAGCCAAAGCATTCGCTACCACTTCACTCCAGTGCATCGCCTCACCTCAAACGTTGACCGCTCTGATCACTCCGCGCAGTGGTACATCGTCAATCTCGTTTTTGACGGTTTTATTGACTAAAACCAGGCACAATTTGACATCGGCCCCAGCATCTTTCATCAAACCGATGGTCTTGCTCATAGTCATACCACTGGAGAGAACATCATCGACGATAATCACACTCTTTCCCGAAACCTGTCCGTATTTATTGGATAGAGCGCCCTTACCTGGTCCGCCATCGACATTGCGATGAATCGCCACTTCACATCCGAGTGCGTCGGCGACCTCATGAGCGAATAGGATTCCGTTGATCGAAATGCCGACCACGGTGTCGATATTATCAGCACCGACCTCCTCATCGGCGACATCAGCCATTATCATCGCCGCTGCCGCTAACCGCTGAGGCTTGACACCAATAGTTCGCCAACCAATACGGGTATCATGCGGTTTGTCCTGTTCTTTTGAACCTGCCAATAGCCAAGCGATGGTGTCTTGGGAAAGCGAAAGCTCATCAGCGATTTGTTGACTATTCAGTCCTTCTTTGCGCAAGCTGGTTGCCAGTGTGCGTAATTCCTCTATGCTTAGCATGGATTCCATGTTAGGAGCGAGGTATGTCGACCACATCAATGATTCGTTCTTTACTAGAAGGAAAGGGCAATCCTCAAATGAGGCGTGCTGCGCCCTCGACCTGATGTCAGACTTCGACTACGAGACCCTTCTCGAGCGAGCACGGGATAGAATTCCCGATGATATTTCTAATAGGTCACGTTGGACTTTGCCTGCGCCGAAGATAATGATAGAAGGTTCAAATACGATATTTCAAAATTTCCTTGAGGTTATCAAACACATGGAGAGAGATGATAACCACTTTTACCAATACATGCTCAATGAATTGGGTACCAGTGGTAGTCGTGATGGGCCAAGGGCTCGATTCAAAGGGAGAATCCCACCAAAGAGAATCAAGAAAACCATCGTCAATTATGTCAACGCATTCGTCAAGTGCAGCCAATGCAGTGCTCCTGATACCGTATTCATGAAACAGGACAGGGTAACTCTGCTCAAGTGCCAAGCCTGTGGTGCAACTCGGCCGGTAAAACTTTGATTATTCCAGTCTCATCTTATGCTCTATAGGGGCGCTACCACCTTTGAGATAGTCGAGGAATGAAGGCAAGGCTTGCTCAGAAAGTCTATACCATTCCCCTTGAGGATAGATCACACAACTAGGGCCGTTTTCACAAAAATCCAGACAGCCGGATTTTTGCA
>CAUYXQ010000132.1:0-4753 GCA_963577015.1 Candidatus Thalassarchaeaceae archaeon | reverse complement strand
TTGGTCCGCCCGGTGGTCCTCCCTTGCTTGGTCCGCCCGGTGGTCCTCCTTTGCTTGGTCCACCCGGTGGTCCTCCTTTGCTTGGTCCACCCGGTGGTCCTCCTCTGCCACTTGGGCCAGGGGGTCCACCTCTACCGCCCGGTCCTGGCGGTCCACTTCTGCCACCCGGAGGGTTGCTTGAACGGGTTGGTTCTGGCTCTTCATCATCCTCGAATAATGCGCCACAGTGAGGGCATTCTGAATCGGATTCACGGACTAGTCCATCACAGACTTCGCAGGCGAACATATCCTCTTCAACGGCGTCATCAGCAGTGCTTGAAGAACCCGTCATTCGTTCTACTTCACCGTCTTTGGAACGGAATAGTGAAAGGATGATTTCAACCTCTAATCCCTTGAGTGCAACCTCAGTAGTAATTGCATGTTCAAATGCTTGAGCGAGGTTCTCTGGAGAGTCGAGAACACGGCCGTCATCGACATAGGTCACGTTGACTTCAGCTGCCGAACCCTCAAGTTTGACTTGAGGTGTCTCAACCGCTACACCGCGTTTTCTTGCCACTCTACGCACTGCTACTTCGGCCATTCTACGCAATAGATTCTGATCGATTTCCGCTTTTGTACCGTCGCCAATCTTCTCGGCGAGGAATTCCGCTGCTGGAGAGCCTTGGTTTGTACCTTTGAGGTGATCTGGTAAATCTTGGCCAAGGTTTGAGAGGACCGATACTGCAGATTCTTGATTCATCTCCAGCCATTGGTTGCGGCGCTCGTTTTTGACTTCACGTTCGGCAACCGCAATGCGATTGACCATTGCATCTGTTGGTGAATTAACTGGGTTTGATGCGACGTTAGTGCTGGTTGGTTGCTGATTTCCTAACGGTATAATCTGGCCGGGTAATTGCTTAGGGGTAGCACCGCTGACCAGTGTACCACTGTCTTGGGTTTGAGGTAAATCACCTTGTGCTCCTCCAATATTTGGCCCTAGTGCGGAATCGCCTTGTAAATTACTGGGTATGTGCCCCATCATTGAAGGATCGATACTCGGATTTGGTTGTTGTTGAATATTACCTGTGATTTGAGAAAGCATTTCAGGCGATAGTCCTTGCATTTCGGGAGCATCTTGATTTTGTTGCTGAATCGCCTGGCCTGAGACCACACCAAAATTACGCCCTGGTACCGATTGTCCACCGCCGATAGTTGGATTGTTCATTCCAGGAATATTACCTGCTCGGGATAATTCTTGACGAGCACCACATTCTGGACAGAAAATACTGTCGTCAGGAATCTCGTCATTACATGAGCCACACAGCAAGGCTATCCCCGACCACATGGAAATCACCTCCCATCATAAAGTCTTGTGATTATCATAAGCACTTGCCACACTTCGGGTTGCCGATACTATAGTTCAGGACAAGGTTCATCCATTCGTGGCTCAGGCAGTCATTCATGGGCGCTGAGGCTGTTACCGTTGTAGGTGGCGGCCTTGCCGGTATCAGTGCTGCACTCGCACTGGCAGATCTTGGTTCACAGGTCACCCTTTTCGAATCCCGTGCTCATCTGGGTGGTCGGGTCGCAAGTGTCCGCCATCCTAGACTGGGAATTGAAATCGATAATTGCCAACATGCTGCATTCAGGGTCTACGATAGGTTTTTTCAATTATTAGGTCGTGCTGATGCACAAGATATCGTCCGTATCCAAAGTCGGACTGAAATCCCCTTCGTATCGCCTGAAAAAAAGGTATTTGCCTCTTTGAGAACCGGTAGGCTAGCACCGCCTAATCACATGGTGACTTCGATGATGCGTTTCCCTTATCTGTCGATAAAGGACAAGTTGGCGATAAGAAAAGCAATCAAGGCCTTCGCGGCAGAAGATGATGAGGGTCAATGGAAATTAGACGATATCACCTTTGAAAAATGGCTTGAGAGCAAAGGTCAAACCCCTAGAACGATCGAGAGGTTCTTTGGTTTCTTCACCTTAGCAGCGCTAAATGTCAAGATATCTGAAGCGAGTGCTGCCCAAGGTGTGATGCTATTTCGTAATGGCCTATTCGGTGCGAGAGATGCATTTGATGTAGTCGCATTTTCTCAGGATTTGGGCCAAGCGATGAACGGATCACTTCTTGCAGCACTGAAAGAATCCGGAGTCAAAGTGAGAACTTCAGCAACTGTGAAGTCGGTCGCTAGGGATCACGTAATAGTCGAAAACGAACGAATAGATCACGACCATGTGGTAATCGCCACACCTCCCCATTTAGCAGCTAGATTATTAAAGACGATAGATGAAAATCTCAGTGAAAAAATATCCGCACTAGAATACAGCGCATTGATTGGTATCCATGCGTTCTATAGAGGTAACAGAGTGCCTGATGATTTCCATTTCGCGGCGATGGTCGATGAACCTTTAATTCAGATGATTTTCAACCGTAGTTATGAATTGGATGAGCCGATTCAAGATGATATCCAGTGGGTTAGTGTTCCGGTCTCTAGGGCAGATGAATATCTACATCTCAGCGACGAAGAGATAATGAAAGAATTGGTGCGGGTACTTGAATGTCTGTGGCCTGAAAATTCCGAAGTAGAATTGGTTGACCATTTGGTAGTAAAAGTTCCCAAAGCAACTTTTGCTCCGACCCCGGGTAGTTGTAAGAACCGTCCACTCGTCGACTCGGCTGGCCAAAATATCAGTTTAGCAGGTTCGTATACGATGACAGGATGGCCATCGACGATGGAAAGCGCTACTAGATCAGGTCTTGCAGCAGCTGCAAGGATTCATAATCGTGATTGGAACTTCGATGATGAGTGGCCAGATTGGCCAATTCGCCCGCAAAGAGATAGCCCGGGTTGGAAGGTGATTTGATGGCTGAGAAATTCGACTGGGGTGAACATTGTATCGAGCCTGTTTTTCTTGCTGGTTGGGACAGTCATATCGGCTTGGATTCGGCAGAGGCTTATTGCCGTAAAATCGCCACTGCTCACTATGAAAACTTCCTTATCGCTAACAAGTTTACACCTGCTGACATACGACAGCACATCGAAAATATCTATGCTTTTTGCCGCTATGGCGATGATCTCGGCGATGATGCACCTTTTTCTAACCAACAGCGCACGATATTGCTTGATGCTTGGGAATCAGATTTGGAGGAAGCAGCGCGCGCTGATTGGAGTGGTAATCCCAGACACCCGATTATGGTGGCGATTCAGCACACATCCAAGGAGTTCTCAATACCCGTTGAGCCATATTGGAAATTGATTCAAGCCTTCAAGATGGACCAGGTCAAAACCCGCTATGGAACCTGGGAGGAATTGAAGGAATATTGCACACTTTCTGCAGACCCAGTCGGGCATTTATTCCTCTATGTTTACGGTCATGATGATGAGGAGATGCGCAAGATAAGTGACAATACTTGTACAGCCTTGCAATTGGCTAATCATTGGCAGGATATCGCCCGTGATTGGCAGCATAATCGCTCTTATATGCCTGAGGATACAATGGCGAAGTTCTCGGTAGATTGGCAAATATATGGTCGCTGTAAAGCCACTGCAGAATGGCGTGAAATGTTGGCTTTTGAGGTAGAACGGGCGCAGAGATTATTCGATGCAGGCAAACCTTTGTGGCAGATGGTCGATGCTCATCTCGCAGTGGATCTGATGATGTTTACCAAGGGAGGAGAAGCGATTCTTTCCTCGATTCGATCACAGAATTACGATACTTGGAGCAAACGTCCCAAGGTTTCAAAGTTCAAGCAAATCAGATTGTATTTGCAAGCGCGCCGCCGGTGGCGACAAGCGAATAAGGTTCAGAGATAAGCCCCCCGCTCTCTGAAAGGACAGCCTCATAACCGATGAGGTATCAGCCACCTGTGCCGATTGTCATGTTAGAGCGTCGCAAGCCTTTAGATTTGCTTTTCCCCCTCAAGGGCGGCGCGGCAAACCACAATGGTTCGCACGATTCTAATCGCATGACTGCCCTCGATAGATTGCGTGCGGCGGTAATCCTGACCAAGGATGCTGTCAAGGCTGTGAGCCTAACAGCGATGGAAGCGTTAAGAGAAGGTGCTTCGTTGATTGGTATCCTTAGCGAGCAAGATGAATTGGTCGATCCCTTCGCTCATCTTGAAGCACCGATTTGGCCGAGAGAACCACCGGCAGAATTGATGCGATTGGCCTACACCTATTGTGAACAATTGACTATGCGAGAAGCGGGTAATTTCTATCATTCATTCAAATATTTACCTGATGAGCAACGACAGGCGATGTGTGCTGTTTACGCATTTTGTCGCCGAGCGGATGATATCGCCGATGGTGACTGGCAGGATAAATTTCCCGGCAGTCGTGGAGAAATGGACCAAGAGGCGGTAGATTATCGCAATCAACTCGAGCAATTACAACAAAAGGATACCATTCTTCAGGAAGATAGATATCTCCAGAAGATCACCCAATTATTCTTCTTTAGGAAGAAACTCTCCACTTGTTATAACGAGGTTTGTAGCACAGATCCGGTCTTCCTCGCTCTAAAGGATACGGTTAATCGTTACAATATCCCACGACAGGTTTTCGATGATCTCATCACGGGTATGGAAGATGATCTCTACAATAATCGCTATCGTAATTTCGACGAACTCTATCTCTATTGCTACCGAGTCGCAAGTGTTGTCGGTTTGATGTGTATCGAGATATATGGTTATGATGACCCTAGGGCTAAGCACTTTGCAGAGTCATGGGGTATTTTCATGCAATTGACAAATGTCCTGCGCGATATC
>CAUYXQ010000131.1:0-4755 GCA_963577015.1 Candidatus Thalassarchaeaceae archaeon | reverse complement strand
CGGTGATTTAGAACTAAGTGAGGGAAAGTGGTCGTTTGCTCTGTCTTTACGCGATAGCAATCTTCTACAATCAAGTTTTCCTTTGGTGGTTTCGCGCAAAGTGGATTTGAATCCTCCTAGTGCGGTATTGGTCACAAGTGAAAGTGTCAATCAATCATCAACTATAATTTTGGATGGCAGCGCCAGTAGCGATGGAATTTGGACTTCGGATTTACAAGCGGTTTGGTACATTACTGAACCGAACGGGACTATTCGCAATCCAAATGAACTTGAAAATCAGGGCTTAAGTTTGATTTTGCAGCCAGTAGTTCCTGGGAATTGGACGGTCCGCCTTGATGTAATAGATATTCGCGGTAGAATAAGTAGTAATGAGACTACTTTTGAAGTCTTGAATGTTGCTCCAGAGGCATTTATCAGCCTTGATGAACTCGATTTAAATGACCACAGATACCGTATGCCCCACTGGGCGGATTGGGCTCTTGATAGTGCAGACAGTTATGACCTCGCAGACGATAATACATTGCTAGTTCATCGCTGGTACGTTGATGGAGAATTGGTTTCCAATGTATCAAGGTTGGATATATCAGAACTTAACCTCCAGCCTGGAGATCACGAGGTGATATTAGAAGTGATAGATGCGGGTGGCGCAAGTGGGACCAGTAGCATGGTTCTCGAAGTATATGCCGATGAAAGCGACTCTAACAGTACACCAGTACTCGGTTGGTTAACCATTGCTTTGGTGATGATTGTCCTAATCATATTTACAGTCAAATATATCCAGTCTCGTGAAGAGATATCACCTTCAGTGCCCCGTTGGCAAGATAACCGCCAACTCGAGGTCGATGATGATGAGAGTTCAGTTGAGGCCATGTGGGATGAGCCTGCATAAGAATAGTAAGGCCCAAGAACCAAAGTGAGTTGGCAAGTATATGTTCGCAGAACTCGACCGGAGTTTTCCTGGCCAGCCAGCAGCGATTACAAATGCGGAGTATCGCGCTCGACAGCAGCGATTATTCAGTCAATTACGCGCAGATGACCTTTTGCTTATCTGCGCACAACCCGTCTCTACAAGGAGTAATGATGTTCATTTTACCTATCGCAATCACAGCGATATGTTGTACCTATGTGGATGGTTTGATCCCGAATCAATAATGATGGCACGACAAATCAAAGGAGAGTGGAAACTAACACTCTTTGTTCAATCGACTGACATCTTAAGTGAGATTTGGGAGGGACGCCGGCCGGGTGTTGATGGCGCTCTTCGTCAGTGGCCAATAGATGAAGCATTGGCAATCGAAGATGCGGAAGATATCATCGCAATCGCCTTGCAGGATGCCAACAGGGTGCAAATTCGCCAAGGGCTCAATCCGTTAATTGATGATTTAGTGATTGAATCGATTAAACGTCGCGACCGAGCGAGACAACACTTTGGCAAAGGGCCAGTTTCACTTTCGGACCCGAGTTCCTTGATTGCCGAACTACGCTTGCGTAAATCTGATTCGGAAATAGACCAGATGCGCTATTCAGCTCAGGTGAGCGCTCAGGCTCATATCCAAGCAATGAAGCACAGCAAAGCGGGAATTGGTGAATGGGCAATCGAAGCAATTCTAGAATGTGTATTCAAGTATGGTGCAACTTCAGGAAGCGCATATCCCTGTATCGTCGGTTGTGGTGATAACGCAACGATTCTCCATTATACGGTAAATGATTGTCAGTGTAATGCTGGTGAGGTATTATTGGTCGACGCCGCATCAGAATACCGCGGTTATGCCGCTGACATCACTCGCTCATGGCCGATTTCAGGGAAATTCACCAAGGACCAAGCCGATATTTACCAAATTGTCCTCGATGCACAATTGGCAGCAATCGACCAATGCCGAGTCGGCAATCCCTATAATGCACCACATGAGGCTGCGCGCGAAAGTCTTGCACAAGGATTGATAGATTTAGGCATCATTACCCAGACTCTCTCAGAAGCACTCGATGAAAACAATGGTGAATTGAGAGATTGGTACATGCATAATACCGGTCATTGGATCGGCTTAGACGTACACGATGTTGGCATTTACAAACCCGATGGCAAGCCGCGTTTATTTGAGGAGGGCATGGTGATAACTGTCGAGCCTGGTTTGTATTTTGGTGCTTGGCGCACAGATGTTGACTGTCCAGAAAAATATGCTGATATCGGCATCCGCATCGAGGACGATGTTCTAATCACCTCTGGAGACCCTGATGTACTATCCAGTGATTGTCCAAAGACTATCGCCGACATAGAGAGTATCGTCGGCACAGCTTGAGGGAAAGTTAATGTCGTGGCAAGATATTCTTGAGGCTCGTGTTTCTAGCACTAAACGATTGAGTGTAGATGATGCGGCAATTCTCTATTCACAAGCACCATTACATGCTCTTAGTCGAGCGGCAAATAAGGTCCGTAAACAAATGAATGGCTCAAAAGAAGTTACCTATTTGATAGATCGCAACATAAATTATACCAATATCTGCACCATAAATTGTCAATTTTGCTCGTTTTACCGCCCACCCGGGCATGAGGAGACCTATACTCAAACGGTAACTGAGATAAGTGATAGAATCAAAGAGTTAGAAGAGATTGAAGGGGTTAGAATCCTGATGCAAGGTGGAGTTAATCCCCAATTACCTATCGAATATTATACCGATTTACTCAGTGAGATTAGCACACGTCACCCTACCATCGATATCGATTGTTTTTCGCCGATTGAAATCGAAGGTATTGCAGAGGTAACAGGCTTATCCACTTTAGCAGTGCTTGAGAGACTGAAGGATGCAGGAATGCATGGCCTTCCTGGAGGCGGTGCTGAGATGTTGGTAGATGAAATCCGCAAGGATATCTCACCCAAGAAGGGTTCTCCTGCAAATTGGTTGAAGGTGATGTCAGAGGCACAGTCATTGGGCTTAATCACCAGTGCAACCAATGTCATCGGCTTTGGTGAAAGCCCTGAACAGAGGGTTGAGCACATGCACAGAGTGCGTGAATTACAAGATTCCAGTCTAGCAAAATACGATATCGGTTTCACCTCCTTTATCGCATGGCCAGTGCAATTGGAAAATAATTCCTACGGTCGCCGTAACCGTGGTCGTAATCGTTTCGAATTGGGAGCAGGTCCAAGTGAATATCTTCGACACATCGCCATTTCTCGTCTCTTCTTTGATAATATCCCCCATATACAAGCCTCGTGGCCAACAATGGGACTTGATGTAGCGCAGATGGCGCTTCTTGGTGGAGCTGACGATGCTGGCTCAACTATGATGGAAGAAAATGTAGTCTCAGCCAGCGGTACCGATAAACTAGAGGCAAGTGAGAAGGAATTGCAATCAATCATTATTCGCGCTGGTTTTACACCACGGAGAAGAAATAGTCGCTACGATTTATTGTCGACCCCTGATATTGGAACAAAACTTAGCGAGTTGGCCTGCCCGCCACCTTCCCAACTCTAAGGCATATCGCTATAGAACACGACCCAAATATCAGCGTTAATATTCCTGCTACCACCATTGGTATTGGTAGGTTGATATTCTTGACCGTTGAATAGACCCTTGTAAGTTATGTGATTATTTCCGCCTAGCATATCGAGCCAAGACGTGATGTCATAGGTCCATTGCTCGACGTTTTGTCCAGCACACCATCCGGCTCTGCCATAAGGCCAGGAACCGAATTGATTGGCAATAACTCCGTTGGAAACCTCATTTTCACATCCCCTCGGCTCATCAACTATCGGATGCCATTCATATGCATGATTTCCGTCGAGATAATAGTGATGCTCATGATCACAGAACTCGGCACAATTAGCGGTGTCTTGGTTAAATCCATGCCCGGTGATGGTAGCAACTATTTTGACGGCAGTGGCTCCAGCAGGTACAGTGAAATTCTCCTGGCGTTTGTATTTGCTTTCATTGTTGTAGTCGCCATCAAAATTGCCACCACTAAACAATTTAGTGCCTGAAAAGGCGCGCTTTTCCTCGCCCCAATTGCTAAATAATAATTTAATGGTCATTGCTCCTTTATTTGCTCCTTCATATTTGAAGCGCATATCTTCATCGTTTTCGAGCATGAATAGATATGGAGTAATATCGGTTATCCAACGTCCTTCTCTACCATATGTGGTTATCCATCGTGTTACTTCTTGACCGCAGGAATTACTGTCAACCGATTCACATAATTTGAGATAGGCCAGATAATCCCACTCGTGACAACCCTTCTTATTGCCATTTGAATCGACATAGATATCGCGGCGATCTTCACAGGCATGCTCATGAAATATCTCTAAGGTGTCATAATTCTCTAAATCATCTGGTAGATCCATTGTTGCATTCCAGAACGATGAATATCCAGAACTCCAGCCACCAGAATGCCAATCTCCCGGGCTGATGGTAACAATATCGATACCAGGGTCGGTAAGTCTAATCTCCTGTTTGAATTCATAATCCCACGTTTTCGCCTCATAGGCCCAGTGTGTTGAATCACTACCAGAGCTTATCCAGTCATTTATCGAGCCTATCTCACGTCCCCTCTGAAAGCGGTCAATGCCATAATAGAGGTCACCCCAGTTTGAAATCATTCCACCCATTCCTCCTGATATAGTACCGGCTCTTTGATCAATGAAATGTATTTGAGACATCCATTGGTCTTCTTCAGCATTATTGAGGCCACTTTCGACTCTTGCCTTTTGATCGATGATATCTTGATGGAAACTTGTGTCATATGATCCGTAGAATAAT
>CAUYXQ010000130.1:0-4776 GCA_963577015.1 Candidatus Thalassarchaeaceae archaeon | reverse complement strand
CTCGGTCGGTGATTACGCTACTGAAACGATGCGTGAAATGGTTATTGAATTGGCAGCACGCGTCGAATCTGGCGAATCTTTGATGCTGTTGATGGTTGCCAAAGCGCGCTGGTTCCAAAATGAAGAGGGCTCGGTCTACACCAGCCTACGGCCAGAGGAGGCCTGCATAATTTCACCATCCGTCTACCGCGAATGGTTAGCCAAGGCTTGCGAACAGACTTTGATTCGTCTCGATGCCCAACAAAAAACCGCTTCACTCGAACCGAATCGAGCATCCCTAAGCGAAGCTGGTATTGCCGAACATCTAATCGATGGGCTGATTTTAGCCAAACCCCATTATGGTGAATTTGATTCAGAGATGTATCGTTTCAACATTATGCAAGCATTGGATATCATTGAAAACAAGGAAATTAGTAGAGAAAAACCTCCTGTTTCAGAGGAAACGGTTGAGCGAGAAAGAGAGGATAATTCAGAGGCTAAAGAGGAACCTGCGGCTGAATCAGACCTCAATCAAACATTACTCTCGTTAATAGATGCACTCGACCAAGGCGAAGGGGTTGATTTTGATACTTTACTTTCCAATGCAGCAGCAAGAGGTCATGAGCGAGATGCTGCTGAAGCCATGCTCGATGAGTTATCCGATGGCGGCGAAATCCACGAACCTAGATTCGGTTGGTTCAAGCGTACATGAGCCAATACTATCCAACACATTCAAGTCCTTGACCCACGTGTCGAGGTCAGGGTAGATACATGACAGGAATAGACTTCTTCATCCGTCCCGCAGTTGGGACCTCAAGTAGCGATTGGCTTAGGATACCGGAAGCGGACGTCAGCATAGTGATTACTAGGCGAATGACTCGTACAGTGACCCACGGTGGCGAAGGCGATGATTTGATTGATGAAGGTGCAGAATCAGCGGTGTATTCCATCGAAGGAGAGATGGAATTAGAGTTGTACAAGAAGGTCATGGACATGTTTAGAGGGGGTCAACCATATATCCACGACCCATTTTCCGATCGCGATGTAAAAGTTATTTTCAGCAAGTTTGAATTTGAAGGAAGTACTGGTAGATTCATATTTGAATTAATCGAGGATATACGTTGAGGAGGAATCTATCTGCGAGCCTTGGATGAATCTAGAGAAATCCTCTATGTCATTCGGACCATGGACGTCCTACTTGGTTCAGGGGTCGGACTTGAGGCGACTATTCACAGTATTTCCCAAGGCGGTTATGGTATCATTTCTGATGATTTCAGTGTGTTGATGGAAAATATTCAAGGCGGTACCCCTCTCGAAAAGGAGTTACGCAATATGGTACGCAATTGCGAAACCGATGGGTATAAGCGTTTGATAAATACCATGCTCAATAACGTCACTCAGAATACCGATCTCATCGAGACCTTACGCAAGCAAGCTGGAAGGATGGAAGAGGAGAGAAGTTCGGCGGTCAAGAAGTACATCGAAGAATTAGGTGGATTGCCCGAAACCCTGCTTTCCATCGGCATGATTGGTCCTATCATCCTCGCAATCATGGGAGTAGTCCCGCAATTGATAGATAAAGACGCAGATTTCATTGGGATCACAAAATATGCACCGATGATGAATTCAGTGGTATCCGGTGGCTTATTCTTCACTTTACTATTCATGATGATGATTGGGCTGAAAGCCCACACAAAGGACCCAGGACTCTGAGGTGAGATTATGATATTCGATTTGATGGAGATGCTTAGAAGCGAGCCCCTAGTCCTCATCTTATTCACTTTTGGAATCGCCGGAGTTATGGGAGGAATCCCACCTATGGTTGAGCGGTCACGTCGGAGGAAAATTGAAAATGACCTTCCACCACTGCTCGAAGCACTTTCTGATTCTTTGAGGGCAGGTCTAGGTCTCCAGCAAGCGATGCAAGCGGAAGGGGAAAGAAATACCGGTATCCTCGGCTCACTGCTAAGTACGACGCTGGAAGAAAGCCATGCCTCTTCATTCGATGCAGCTCTTGCCAACTTCGCTTCAAAGACAAGGTCGAGTCAAGTGCAACGAGTGATGCACCTTCTTTCAACCGCTATTGAACAGGATTCTCCGCTCGGTGACATCCTCTCCAATTTGGCGATGGATTATGAACGACTTAACGATTTGATGAATCAGCGCGAAGAAGAATTGATGGGGCGAGCGATTCTCATCATACTTTTCCTATGTATGGGCTTGCCTATTCTAATCGCTTTCATCGTCGGTTTATTTGCACCCGAGAAACAAGGCTTCCAACTCGATGGGTTCCACAGTAGTTTTTCGTTATTCTTTGGAGCATGTGCTGGGCTGGCAGTCGCTATCAGTGGAAGAATGCTAGGTAGACTAGGCTCAATGTTATGGTTCGTTCCAATTTGGATGGCATTCGCAATGTTCATCTATCTAGGCGGTTATCAAGTAGCAGGGAGTTGAATGAAATGGCAGAAGAAGTGATAGATCAATATGGCAAAGTGACGATTTATATCGAGGATACACATCCTTCACCGGTCTACCATGTCGATGGAGATATTCCCGCTAATCCCTATGGTAACCTCCAGGCATTATTAGAAGATGATGGCCTTGAAGAGGTGATGTATAATGGCGGGCAACAGTGCGTCAAAATCGCTCACCGTAAGCATGGAATGTGCCGAACCAATATTTGGGTCGATGATGAACAGGGTTTGCAAATCGCCAAGAATATAGCGGCTTTTACAGCAGTACCTCTTGGTGATGGACCAGGATTAGTGCCGATTTTTGACGGACGCCTACCGGATGGATCACGTGTAAATGGAACCATACCCCCCATCACACCCGATGGACCAACACTTACTATCAGAAAATTCCAAGAGGATCCATTGACCATGATAAATCTGATTCAATGGGGTACGGTTAACCTCAGATTAGCCGCAATGATGTGGGTTTGGATTGAAGGCTTGGACAGCAGACCGGCTAATTTCGTCATCGCTGGCGGAACCGGTTCTGGTAAGACCACCACTCTCAATTGTTTGGGAATGTTCATTCCCTGGGACAAGAGATTGCTAACTGTCGAAGATACCGCTGAGTTGCAGGTTTATCACGACCACTGGTTGCGAATGGAGACTAGACGTGAGCGCCCTGATGGCACTCCTGAGGTCGACATGAATGATTGCTTGAAATCAAGTCTACGTATGCGCCCTGACCGTATTATTGTTGGAGAGGTACGTGGTAGTGAATGTGCGACTCTTTTGACAGCAATGAATACCGGTCACGATGGTAGTTTCGGCAGCTTGCACGCAAATTCAGGTCAAGAAACAATTACCAGAATGATCAATCCACCGATGGATGTTCCACCTATTATGCTGACCGGTCTTGATTTGATTATCATTCAAGCACGCTTGCACGTCAATGGTAAAACTGCAAGAAAAATAATTGAATGTGCTGAGGTAGCGGGAATGGAAGGTGATAAACCTCGTCTTAATACAATTTGGAAATACAATCCGGCTGAAGATAAGATAGAAGAGACCGGAATTCCTTCAAAACTCAGAGAGACTATTTGCACAGCATCCGGTGTTACACCGGCTATATTTGAGCAACACGTCAATCAAAGAATGCAGATTTTGAAAGATTTGGTTGAAAGGGATATCACCGATATCCAAACCGTAACCCAAGTCATTCAGGGTTTCTATGCGACTCGTTGAGTTACGGTTCGCAATTAAATTAGATGACTGGACCATAAAGATGGACCATAAAGAATCACCAAGCCGTTAGAGTACTCTACAATCAAATCCGCCTCAAAGAAGACGTTTAATATAGTTATATTAAAATAGGCCGCCCTTGTAATTGACTCATGAGTATTGGACATAGCCCATGGCCGGGTGGCCTCATTGCGACCAAGCGCGACCAAAGTTTTGATTCCCTTGAGAGTCAACTTCATAACATGTTACAACATATTGGTGAGACTTCAACAGAATACATTAATAATTTCTTACAAGGAGCGTTTGATAAAGAAAATGTTGTTATCGAAAGACGTTCTTTCATGAGATATTTACGTAGTGATGAGCGATTTACCTTTCATGGTACAACTCGCTCTAGGACAATAATGGCGGCTAAAGAAAAAGTTATTGACGGATGGGGTAAAGTCGCAGAGACGATAGTTGAAATGATGTTGGCAGGAACTCTTGAAAAGGATGATGTTGACTTTACTATTAGTCATGAGAAATTAAGAGCGGAAGTCAGTGAGAAATTAAGAGCGGAAGTCAGTATCGAAAACTATGATCAAGGTGATATTTTATTCGACAAAGCGATTGAAATACTCGGCTATGAACGACGGATTTCTGGCGAATTAGATGATAAAAAGGAATTATCTTACAGTTGGGGGCAGGGATGTTTTCTAGGGTTTTCGCCCAGTGCCAAAAAACCGTCAGGAGTGAGTTTACCGCCGCGCACATGGGAAGTAGCCAAGCAATTAATGGACAAAGTCAACCAAGTCAAGAAAGATGAAATCACTGACCGTCTCCGAAATATCAAGGGTTCCATTACTGTTGGGCAACTTATCGATGACATAGAAAATGACGATATAGTAACCTATGGCACAGGAAATCCAATACTTGAGGTTGCTTTAAACCGCCCTGGGAACATCAATACCTCGGAAATCTTTGAGTTAGCAATCGAGGTACTGAAGGCTAATTTATGGCCTCGTCAAGAAGGTTAACCGGAAGACTCCTCTTCTCATAACTATATGAGAAAGATTATAAGAAGCCCCCGACCCCCCTTGTCTATGGAACCAACTAACAACGG
>CAUYXQ010000129.1:0-4780 GCA_963577015.1 Candidatus Thalassarchaeaceae archaeon | reverse complement strand
ATCCTGAAAATCGCGTCATCACTCCGCGCCAACCGAGTGCCATTCCAACCAAAGCCGTCATCGAGGCCACTTGGAAGAGGATAGCATCACTGACCATGAGGTGCCCTCATGCCTTCCATTCATCTTAGTTGTGGCAGCGAGAGGTTCAAGTCCCCCCCTCTCCGCCACAGTAACATGGCACGACTACTCCTGTTCGGAGGTAAAGGAGGCGTAGGCAAGACAACCACCTCTACCGCTACTGCAGTGGGTTTGGCCAAGGCTGGTCTGAAGGTCCTGTTGGTCAGTAGTGACCCCGCCCACAGTACAAGTGATAGCCTAGGTGTCGAATTGGGGTCAGTACCAACTGAGGTTGTGGAAATTCCGGGCCTTTGGGGCTTGGAATTGGATCCAGAGGCTAAGGTTAGCGACATGTTGCCTAATATTTCAGAGTCGATGGCTGGACCGATGGCTGGAATGTTGGGTGCTGATGCACTGCAAGAGATGAATGAGATGAAGGAAGAGGTTTCAACTTCGGAAATGATACTCCCGGGTCTTGATGAAGCGATGGCATTTGACGAGTTACTGAAGCATTTAGAAAATCCTAATTGGGACGTAATCGTCTTCGATACCGCGCCGACAGGTCACACATTGCGGTTCCTAGCCCTCCCCGAGATAATCGAGACATGGGCTGATAGAATCATCCGCATGCACCGAGTTACCGGGGGTATTCGGTCGATCATATTCGGGCGTAAGGAAGGCGATAAGATGCGTGAGGAGTTAGAACGCTTTAGACGAAGAGTCTTGCATGTCAGGAGAATCCTTTGTGACCCAAGTTTGACCCGTTTCACCCTTGTCACGATTCCCGAAAAGATGGGTGTAAACGAGTCTATCAGAGCTTATGAATCGCTCATGGAATTCAACTTGCCTGTGACAGGTTGTGTTATAAATCGTAAAACACCCGATATCGACCATGACTTCATCAAACGTCGTCGCGAGATGGAAGAGGGTTATTGTCAAGAGTTAGAGGAACGTTTGAGCGACTTAGAATTCAAGCACGTGGAATTATTAGAAGGCGATGTACATGGTTTTGATAAATTGGATGAAATGTCCAAATTACTTCATGGCGATATCGAATTATCAGACGGGCTTGGTCCTTTTGATATCGGTTTGGGATTGCAGGTGAATCGAGGTAGTTGGCGTGAGGGTGACGAGGTTCAGGTTCATCTTCCCGCAATTGAGCGTGATGAACTTTCATTACGCTCTGAAGAAGGGGTTCTCATGGTTGGAATCAACGGGAGAGAACACGAGATTGAACACCATTCTCCAGTCAAAGCAAGTCAGGTCGGTGCAAAGTTAAATGGCGATGTGCTCCATCTATCATTTCCCGAAAAGTAGCGTTGGGTTGAAACCATTGGCCTGATTCGCATGGCCGATGGCGCTTGAAGGTCTCTCACGAGGCATCCTTTCCTCACTTGGCTTACTCAAGAGTAGGCGCAAACTCGATGAGGCCGAAATGCGAGAGATGATCAAAGCATTGCGCCGTGCCTTACAAGAAGCCGATTTCAATGTAAGGCAGACCAAGGAGATAACCGAACGTCTCGAGTCACGAATGAGTGAGGAACAGCCGAGACCTGGCACAACTTTGCAAACCCATGCTCTCAATATCATCTATGGTGAATTGGTGCGAATGCTCGGGCCGAGCCGTGAGCCAAGACCAAGACAAATCACCATGCTCATGGTTGGACTTTACGGTCAAGGAAAGACAACTACTACGGCGAAATTGGCTGAGTGGTATCGTCGTATACATGGGGTAAAAGTTGCAGTGATAGAAGCCGACGTACACCGTCCCGGTGCATATTCTCAACTCACTCAATTATTAGAGGACTCAACCGTAGAAGTCTATGGTGAACCTGATAACAAGGATGCGGTTTCTATTGTTCGCAATGGACTTGCTGCTCATGCAACTGCTGACATGGTCATCATCGACACCGCTGGCCGCCATCAACTCGATCAGGATTTGGTCGACGAGTTAGAGCAGATTAGCGAATTGGCTCGAGCAGAAGAAAGAATATTGGTCATCGACGCCCAAGTTGGTCAATCGGCAGGTCCAGTCGCAGCCTCTTTCCATGACTTGGCAGGAATTACCGGGATTATCATCACCAAACTCGATGGAACCGCTAGAGGCGGTGGCGCACTTTCTGCAGTAGCAGCTACCGGATCACCGATAATGTACATCGGTGTTGGTGAACGTGTTCAGGATTTAGAACGATTTGAGGGTGACCGTTTCATCTCCCGCTTACTAGGAATGGGCGATATCCGTGGGTTGATCGATCTCGCTCCCGAAGATATGGACGAAGAAGAGGCTATGCGCTTGACACAGCGCATGATGAGTGGTCGATTTACCCTCAACGACATGTATAAGCAAATGGAAATGATGTCCAAAGTCGGCACTATTGATAAATTGATGTCATTTCTGCCTTCGGGAATGTTTGGTGGGATGGGTAATATGGGTAAGGCTCAGAAAATGGAGATGCAATCTAATTTAGATCGTTTCCAGGTGATAATGGATTCCATGACTACATTTGAGAAGAACGAGCCAGCAAAGATCAAGGCAGAACGTATTCGAAGAGTCGCAAGAGGCTCCGGGGTGCGTGAAAAAGACGTCCGTGAATTGATAGCACAATGGGGTCGCTCGCGCAAGATGATGAAAGGGATGAGTGGCAATCGGCAGATGAGCAAGAAGATGAAGTCGATGATGCGCGATGAGGACATGGACTTAGAAGGCCTTGGACTCTAATCAATAAGAACGCGAGAGCAATACCCTGCGTGTGGTTGCCTTTCCAGTGATAATACAACTTCTCTCTTCGGGATAAGCAGCGGTGGCATCCCCAAGGAAACTAAGAGATGTCGCACGTTCTATAACTTCGGCATCTGCATCACTACCATCGAAGGCCATCTCGTAAATCGTATCGTCTTCCACTTGGCCATTCATCTGCCAGTGACCATCGACCTGCTTGAATTCCGGTAGAGGTTGGACAATATTTTCGGCACTTGCAGCCGATCTATTACGCAATTCGTCAGCAACTTCAGTCAATGCCATTTGCACTTCTGTAACGATATCATTCAATGGTATAGGTTTTTTACCACCGGTGCGTTTTGCTGAAAAAGCGTGACCCTGTTCAACATCTCTAGGCCCGATATCTAGCCGTAGAGGGATGCCTTTTATCTCACAATCATAGTACTTATTCCCCGGACGTAAATCCCGGTCATCGACTTTGTAGCGTATTCCTACCTCGCCCAATCTGCGACAAACCTCGGCGATTGCAATTCCAACAGCTGGGTCTTTATCCGGCATTATTGGAATGATTGCAACCTGGATGGGTGCGATTGCTGGCGGCATTATTAGACCATCATCGTCCCCATGAACACCGACAACGGCACCAAGTAATCTCTCAGACATCCCATAGGTAGTCTGGTGACAATATTGCTGCTCTGCATTTTCGTCCTCATAGGTAATATCGAATGCTTTGGCCCATTGGTCGCGATAATGATGACAACTCGCCACCTGTAGAGTTCTGCCATCAGGCATTATCGCATCGATGCCAATCGTGTACCAGGCACCAGGGAATGTATCCCAAAGCGGACGCTTTGCTTTAATAATCGGCAAGCAAAGGTCATGCATTATTCGGTCTACCATCTCCATATCCTGTTCGATTTGCCGGGTAGCACATTCTTCATCGGCATGTGCAGTATGCGCTTCGAAGAAGTGAATCTCGCGCACACGGATGAAACTACGGGTTTGTTTTGTCTCGTAGCGGAAGGTGTTGACCATTTGGTAAATCTTGAGAGGGAGATCGGCGTGAGATCTAATCCACAAGGGGAACATGGTATACATAGCGGTCTCAGAAGTGGGCCGTAAGAACATAGGAATGTCGAGTTCGTTTTCGCCAGCGTTCTTGACCCAATAGACCTCTTTTTTGAATCCACCCTCTTCCTCGTCCATCCGCAAGTCGTCGGGATTTACACCCTCATCACGCGCTTTTTTGAGCCGGGCGACCAATGCATTTTCCTTATCGAGAAGGTTTTCAGGAATAAGCAGTGGGAAATTAACCTCTTCGTGGTCGGTTCTTTCCATCTCGCGATGAGTAAGTGCATCGATTAAACGCATGGCTTTCCAACCATAAGGTCGCCATACATCCATGCCCTTGATAGGATAGCGTTTATCGACTAGTTCGCTGGCCTCAACTATGAAAGGATACCAAGCAGTAAACTCATCCTTCTTTGAAGGAATACCGCGCTTTGCCTTTCCCTTCGCCATACAAACACCTCAATGGGTTCTTTCATCAATCTGCCGCTTACTTTTTGCGACGGAATAGCAACAGTAGTAGAATGCTGCCAGCCAAGAGTGCGTAATCAGGAATTCCGAAGGGATAAACCTCAGACCAGCCTTGGCCGTTGACAATATTTTGGATATCCAACCAATTGATTCTGTTTGCCCCTCCGGTTGGGCAGAGTCCACGGCTACCAATAGGCTCGACACACATACTTCCCAAAACCATTCCAAAGAGTCCAGCCATATTAGCCACCGATACTAATAGTGATGACAAACCCACCTTGAACATTAGTCCGCGCTTCTTCTTTTTGGGTAGTGAGGAGATATCCTTGTGCAATGGAGGAAGTATTGAAGGAGCCTGTCCTTCGACGACTTCGACCATCAAACTAGTTGGGGGTGCGATTTCAGTAATCTCACCGCTAAGCCCCATCATTGGCGTAGATGGCTTGCTTGGAGCGAGGGGTTCAA
>CAUYXQ010000128.1:0-4782 GCA_963577015.1 Candidatus Thalassarchaeaceae archaeon | reverse complement strand
CTTTTTCTCCGGCGACGAGGATATCGAGATTGCCCCCCACGCTACTGACAATCTTACCTCCATCCTTCTTTATTCGCTCTTGAATCCGCTTACGTGATTGTGAAAGCGAGCCGGTGATGCAAAAAGTTTTGCCGCTAAATCTACCGGTGCTCGGTACTTCTTCGGCTGAAATGAGTAAGTATGAGGTGAGGTCGGCAATCAAAGAAAGACGCTCAACCACGCCTTGCAGGAATATTTCAGCTACTTTATCGCCAATTCCATCTACGGTGGTAAGTGAATCTGCCTCGCCTTTACCCGCCCACACAAGAAGTGCATCAAGGGAAACGAAATGCTGTGCTATCGCGGTTGCTACTTCTGGTCCAATACGTGGCATACCCAGTGCGTAAAGAAATTGTGATAGATTCATCTCTCGCGAGGAGTGTATCTCTTCGATTACATTGGTGGCTGACTTTTCACCCATCCTCTCCAGTGCAGCGATTTGATGATGTTGCAACCGATAAATATCTGCGATACTTGTAATCAAATCATTTTCAAGTAATAATTCGATCAATTTCTCGCCGACCCCATCCATCTCTAATGCTCGGCACCAATAGATTAGTGCGCGACTTATCTTTGCATCACAATCGACGTTATTGCAACGCAAAAATGCGCCATCCAAAATCAATTCCGACTTACACGAAGGACAATTGTCAGCAATTGATATCATCGTTGAGGCCGGTAATTCGCCCATGAAGGGTTTTGTGTCAGCATGAAATCTTCCTTGTAAGTCCGTAATAGATGCTTTACCTAATGATTCGATTATTTTTGGAATTACATCGCCGCGGCGGACTATTTTCACTACATCTCCTATCGATAAATTCAGGCGCTCGATTTCACGAACGTTGTGTAATGTGACATTCTCTACCGTCACCCCGCCTACTTTTTGTGGAGCGATTCTTGCTACCGGGGTGACCACACCGGTGCGCCCGGTTTGCCAATCAACCGCTAGGAGAACGCTGAAGGCTTCTTCTGGAGGGAATTTCCACGCTATAGCCCAACGCGGGTGATGTGCGGTTGAGCCGATTTGTTCACGCCTAGAAAGATTGTCTAATTTGAAGACTATACCATCGATTTCAAAACTGAATTTACTTCTTTTTTCTGCCCACTCTTGGGTGTGGGTGACCATTGCCGTGCCGAGAGTGTTCCCCTGGAATACCTTCCACGGTGCCGGCTCAACACCGACTTTTTTCAACCATTCAAGAATCTCACTATCACATTCTACCAGAGGGGGCGCCTCACTCTCTGGGTGGATTGTTTTAGCATCTGGGAACTTTGCATCATAGGCGCGAAATATCAAATCCGATGCATGGGCTTTGCCGTCCTCGTGTTTTTGTCTTAGAGCACCAGCGGCTAAATTTCGGGGGTTCGGGGAAACCTCGCTATATTTTTGCTCAAAAAGATGGAGGGGCATCATAACCTCGCCCCTGATATGGACATCGACTTTTGCGCCAAGTGTTTCGGGGATGTTGGCAATCAATCGAGCATTACGGGTTACGTCTTCGCCACGCGTCCCGCTGCCCCTAGTCGCCGCCCTGACCAAGCGGCCACAGCGATACTCCAATGAAAGTGCAGATCCATCGAATTTTGGTTGGGCGATATAGTGCTCGCCGCCCTCGGTAGTAACCTCGTAAAAATGAATAATCTCTTCTGTGGTTGTGGCTTTGTCTAAACTTTTCATCGGAAATAAGTGCTCGACTTTGACGCTGCCTGGGTCGGGGTCAGAGCCGACTTTGGAAAGTTGGGGGTGCTCTGGCGCGAGCGCCTTCAGTTTCTCAAATATTGAATCGAATTGAGCATCGTTAATCTCGGCTCTTGCCTGATTGTAATAGAGGTCTGAATGGTATGCGATTTTTTGCGCTAATTCTTCGATGAGATCGTCACCCTCATCAATAGTGCTCATCGGTTCACCTCATTCAAATTTAAGTGCAACAAATTCGCTATTTTCCAACGGGCATCTTCTCATGATTGAATGGGCCAAAATGCGCATGTGAATCTCACCTACCACGTGAATAGTACACTCAAACATATGTCCTGCCATCACCTTGTCGTCGTCTCGGCACCAAGTCGCATGTAAGTGGGTAAAAGCTGAACCATCTTCAAGCCGGGCTAGGTTTCCCTGTAATGTAATCAGTTCTGCACCCTCTTTGTATCGGCGACGGTGATAAACATGTTCATCCGACATATAGCCAAATTGGTGCTCTCTTGTTCTACCGATACCACTAGTTATGGCTGCTGCGTTAATACCAATCTCATCGGCTAATTCGCGTAACTTCTGATGTATTTCATCCCCGGGGTCAAGGCGAATAAACAAATCATCACCACTACGTGTCCACTCCATAGGTCAAGCCAAGAGGTGACTGCCTTTTGTGATTGGCATTATTCCTCTTCATCAAGAATAGACCGAATGCGGCTACGAGCAATTATCAACATGTCTGGATTACCGCCTAAAGGAAGGGGCGCAAAAATGCTCCAACCCTTTCTGTGTAACATTATTCGCCGTTTAGGCTGACTGATTGGCATTCGTAAACGCTGCCAGTCATAACGCTGACCGTCGGCAAATAAATGGGTTGAAGTTATCGCATTTCTCTTTGGAATCATTAGTGAAATAAGATGAAGAGAAAGGAGAATATCCCACAGAATCACCCACCAAATAACCGTTGATGATGCTTCTACCAACGCCCATGGGAGGGCCATCATTGCCGCCATTGCTATCAAATTGCCCCATTGTCTAGCCACTTCTTGCGGGCCTTCGCTTTGCCAAGCATAGCCGCCATTTGGCAATTCACCAAGTATTGGAATATCACTTCTGGTTCTAGTTAGAGACCAAGCATCCCAAACTACGATTAAGGCTAATATTCCTACCATCCCCCCGGCAAAAATATTGGGGTCTGGCAAGGTTGAGACGGACATATCACTCCTCTTTGCGCATTCGTGAGAATATGATGCCGGCCAATATTACAATCACTCCGATTCCAAGGAGTAGGGATGTCGAACTAGAACCCTCATCTTGGCTGGAGACCGCTCCCTCCAATATATCCGGTGTGCCATCGTTATCATCGTCTTGATCTTCTACGAGAAGAGTGGTGTGTCCCTCTGGGCAATCGATGGTATTCGGTTGACCATCCCTGTCGGTATCCAGTGCTGCACAAGCGTCGGTAGGCCATTCATCCAGCTCATCGTAATAGCCGTCGTTATCGTCGTCCTCATCATATACATCAGGACCGCAAGAGAAACCTACCAGTGAATCAAACCAAGTTGCATCATTGCAGGTATCTATCCAATCCCCATCGCTATCGAGCAAACTCACCTCAATAGCAACACTGGTTGTATTCACTGCACCTTGCTGGTCTTCTGCAAATAATGTTAGCAAGAAAGTACCCGGTTCAAGATTGGTGAAATTGGCGGTCAAGCCATTTTGTTCCTCAACCAATACCCCAGTGTCATCGCTAAGTCTCCAAGTAATTATCAGATTGTCAAACGGCGAGATATCGTCGCTGATTTCTGCTGATGCTATGAAAGATCCACCTTCCATCAAATCAGATTCACCCGATGGGGTGAGGATGACAACAGAGGGGGGTGAATTACCGGTCAGTGATATTGTGATAATATCATCGGCGGTTGGACCGACTGCCAATGTTTGGGTCATTGGAGATGCACCTTCAGCGCTTATTGTGAATGATGCTGTAACATAATCACTTCGCCCCGAACTGGAAATAATCGCATATGGGAAGAGGAGTTCTGTGCTACTACCACTAAATTCTGTCGACCAACCTCCGTCGCCATTATCGACTGAGAAACTTGCACTAACCGCATCCCCATATAGTGTCGCTTGGATTATATGGCTATTCCAAAGCCAAATCTCGCCTGAAGAAGCCGTTGTGGTTGTCGGCTCGATATTAACTAAATCAACTGTGGCATTTGCGCATTGCAGTTCTCCGGTAAAGGTTCCACTCTTGATGTAGATATCTGCTCCGTCGACAGATAATGTAATTGTAGCCACGATTTCTAAATCACTAAATGTCACTGCCGAATTATAGTCGGATACCGATGTTACTTCTATTCCGGTATCGCAGGAACTAATCTCTGAATCAGCAATGGAAAGGGCGCCCGACGTGCGAAGAGATGCAATGGATATCGCGGTTCCACTACCCCCACAATCAATCGACATATCGCTGAATCCACCTGTAGTTGAATCCATTTCTATTCCAGGTGAGGTGAGCATATCCAGTCCATTAATCTCCACGTTCTTACTATTGGTAATACTCAGAGCTGCATCTTGGGGCGCTGAAAGAATGAGGTTCTCCAGTTTCAAGTCCTCGGCAAGGTTTACCCTTATCGCCACGTTAACGCCATCATGAAGAGTCGTGTCAACATCTGCTATCATCCCGCTAACCGCGCTTAAATCCAAGCCGATTGAAGATTCGTTGCCTATTTCCAGACCGGTGATATCCACCTCAATGCCCTGAGCCCAAAGGGCTGCGCCTGAACATGATTCAAGTTCTACGTTATTCATCGTTAGAATTATCGCACCTTGGGCCTCGATGCAACTGCTGCCACCTTGATTTAACTCGCTATCTATGATGTCAATGGTTCCGCTTGCTACTGCAGTGGTACGAATCAATGGATCTGAAGACCCTGATCGGGATATCAGTACTGATTGTAAGTCGATTCTGCTTACGCCGTTCATCGTGATTCCAGGTGCTGCTTCTGCGACCTGAGTTCCGGTGAGATACAACGCGGTAT
>CAUYXQ010000127.1:0-4868 GCA_963577015.1 Candidatus Thalassarchaeaceae archaeon | reverse complement strand
GCTAAATGGTATTCGAATGGAATCTCGGGACCGGTCTGACAAGAGCGCTTAATGTTGCCAACAGCCTTTACAGCCTTATTTGGCAAGGTGAATTGACTTGCCCAATCGAGAACATCCCTGCGGAATTCCTCTGCACTACCTTCCCAGAGATGGTTGATTAAATTATATCCAAGGGCATCCTCAAATGACATCAATTCTCCAGTGACCATTATTTCCAGAGCCTTTGCTTTGCCGATTAAACGGGTTAGGCGAGCGGTTCCTCCGGTTCCAGCTAGTACTCCGAGATTAATCTCGGGAAGACCAACCTTACCTGCATTCTTACGCGCTATTCTGATGTCAGCAGCCATTGAAATCTCAAGACCGCCTCCGACTGCGTGGCCATTAATTGCACAAATAACCAATTTGGAAGTCTGCTCAAAGCGAGATAGTGTCTCATTTGCGTGAAGGCAGAAATTATACTTAAAGCCAGGAGTAACACTATTCAGCATCTGAATGGAAGCACCGGCGGAAAAGAATTTGTCTCCGTTTCCAGTTAGGACGATAACGGTGACATCGTCATTGAATCGAGCCTTGATAATCGCTTCATCGATATCGCACATCATGCCGTGAGTGTAGGTATTTGGTCCAACCTCTCCTTCTGCCAAAGGTGCACCGGCGGAATTTGAAGACAATTCAATTACTGCGATGCCATTATCGGTAACACCGTAGTTTACCAGATTATTTGTCAGTGGCTCCAATACGAGTCCGTGTGAATCGCTCATAGAGCGGGCCACCCTGAAAGACATCATCAACTATTCGCCCTGAAAAATTGACGTATGGAGTGGAAATCACTCCTCGTTAAAGGAGGTGTTTCCACCACTTCTGCGCACAGCATCCCATCTTTCACCAACGGCAACCGCAGCCGGAGAGGGCTCCCACGCATCTCTTTTCAAAGCCTTGCGGAAGGGCATTCTCCTGACTCCGCGACCCAACGCTTTCTCGTCCTTTTCCAACATGGAACGATTGACAAGTCGATATATCACTCGTTTGAAGAAGGTCGGACGGAATAGGTGAGCGACCCATACCAAACCATCTCCCTTTCGACGTTGACTCCTCATCCATTGTTTACACATACGCTTGAACATCTTGTCGCCTACTCTATTCATCAAGAAGCGATTGGCAACACTGGTACGAACATAGGGTAATAATTGCTTGCGCACCTCTTTATCATAATCGCATTCACCGAGAATATCCTTTGCGGCAAGAACCCCCGACCAAACTGCCATACGCATGCCGAACCCCCACATAAAATCCTGAAGACCACCAGATTCACCAACATAATATCTGTCGTCGCTTTTGTAATGTGAATTGATGGTGAAATCACCTTTACCGCCAACTCTTTTCACCGGTTGACGGTCGATGTCGGGATAATGCTCCTCATACCAAGCGATGGTCTCGTTAAGAAAACGATCACTCTTCCTCTGTTTTCGCCAAAGACATGTGCATATCAATCCAACACCATCTATGATAATCAGATATGAATAAGCACCAGGAGCCAATTTATCATTGAGTTGGAAGGTTATCATATTGGCGTGCTTGGTGGTGAATATTTCCCCATATGCTACAGCACTGGTACCTTTTGGTCCACATGCGATGATATGGCAATCCTCAACTTGCACCCGAGACTTGTAGTGAAGATTTACTCCGGCTGCAAGTGCCATTCTTTTGAATCCTTGATCTATTGTATGTTCAGAAGTTCCTCTTTCGACAATTCGATAAGCCACTCCGTCGGTTTTAGGATAACTGATTTCATCATCGGGGTGAATCAGATCGATAATACTGAATTCGGTGGATTTGAACTCGCTACTATCGATGCCCCATTCCTTTAATTGGTCGAAGAAATCGATTCCAATCGACCAGTTTTCCAAGGCTTGGAAATCACCATCAAAGCGCGCCCCTGAGTCACTTCGGATATCATGAACATGAACTTCCCTGCCAGCGCGTGCTAATATTGTCGCAGCGGCAAGTCCTGAGAGACCTGCTCCCATTATTTGCACCGGCCCCTCTACGCCCATGCATTGCTTAGGAGTGCTGATGGTTTGAAGCATACGGTAGACTGGGTTTCTACCACAAACACAAGAACCTTGATTCGATAACCCTAAGTTATGGAGGAGTCGTTTGAGGTTGACGCTGTTGAACGGTGGTTCCTTTTCGCACCAATGGTACTATTGATTATTGCATGGTCACAATTGAATCTAATCCTACTTGGTTACAAAACCTCTATTTTTTCCGTCCTGATATTATTGCCCTTTAGCTTGATTATAGTCAATAGATTT
This sequence comes from Candidatus Thalassarchaeaceae archaeon, assembly GCA_963577015.1. Classification (GTDB taxonomy): domain Archaea; phylum Thermoplasmatota; class Poseidoniia; order Poseidoniales; family Poseidoniaceae; genus MGIIa-K2. Next base: position 2,553 of record CAUYXQ010000127.1, on the reverse strand, counting down.
GCCCCAAAATCGGTGTCGAATAATACTTCGTCTCATTGGGTATTGCTTACCCTTGTAATAATCACGGCTATTTGTGAATTTATTAGACCTGCAACAAGTTATGTCGTACAATACGACGCTGGTTATCATATCTTACAAGCATCGACCTATGCTGGTGTTATTGATTTTGACGCATTCAGTAGCCGCGTATTTCGACCTCCACTTTTACCAGTGCTCCTGAGCACCACACTTGTTTTCGACGGAGAGGGTTCACTATCATTGGTAATGATGCGATGCATAGTATTGCTCTTCGGCTTACAAACCTATATCCTTGGTAAAAAATTGGGAGCATCGACAACCTCAGCGACAATTCTTGCCATTGCCGCTATCACCTCACCGATTGTAATCGATTGGGGTGTAATGTATTATCATGGGATTTTTGCAGCAATGTTAGCAACCATGGCCATCAATTTATTATTGCATATCGATTGGAAAAAATGTTCACCGGTATTGATGCTGTTCATCGGTTTCTCTACGGGAGGAGTAGCATTAGCAAGATATTCATTCAGTTATCTATTAGGCGTCATTGGGTTTTCAGGGTTGATGGCTAAAAGAATACAACCGATGATCTGGTTCATTCTCGCATGGTCGATAGCGGTCCTTCCTTTCATGTTCAACGACTGGCTAGAAACCGGTGATTTACTAGCCTCGTTGAGGCCACAAATCGGATCACCGGTCGACCGAGCACTCGACCCGGTCGAAGGCGTAGGCTGGTCCGCTGAGCAATTTCCTATTCTCGGTTATTTGGATCTAAGACTAGATCTGCTTTCAGATGGAGTATGGCTCCTTGCTCTTGGCGGAATTGGATTACTCATTCGGGATAAAAAATGGAATGAACTTGCTGTAATATCGGCTATCGTCATCCCTCATATTATGATTTACAGTTTACTGCTTGGTTATGGTGAGGCACGCTATATGCTGTTAGTGGTGCCACTTTGTTGTGCGTTGGCTGCACTTTCTTTCGACATGGTGCTTAAATGGGTTAATCAACTGATTAATCCACAACCAAAATTACTTGGTAAGTTACCAAGTCCCGATACCAGAAAAAAGAATATGCTACGTATCGGCCAAGATAGTTTTGATTCACTGGTTCGTTCAGCATCATCGTGTATGATAATCTGGTTGATTGTGCTTGCCCCATTGGTCAATCATCTCGAAGAGACCGATGAATATCATTCGGAAATGAGTAAGTGGACGGATATGATGCGGACTATTGCAGCAAATGTTCCTGATGATGCTACAATGGTTGCGTCATCAAAAGATTATCAGATAATGTGGTTGACTAAAGAACCCTCTGAGGAGCCACCACACTCATTTGGATCTCTTCGCTCTTGGCTGAGTAACTACGATACAAGCCATATTATCACAAGAAGTCGAAGTTCGCCTGAACCTTGTGCCAAAGATGTCACCCTATGCATCGAAGCACCTTGGTTGATTCCGGTCGCTGCTCTTAGCGATTCTAGCGGCTGGATAGCCCTATGGGAATTCGACGACGCTGCCGGGGAATACCAGTCTAGTAATCTCTCAATTGAATCATTTGTCAATGTCGATAATCAATGGCATGGTCATAAAGATGGAACAATTGATCTGATTCGCAATGACCTCTTATTGGTAAGGCATTACGACGATGAAGTGACACTAAATCCAGCATTGGCTAATGCCACTTCTATTGAAATCGATATCGTGGTATTCAGATTCGATGCCTGGCCAGATGCCGTAATAGATCTAGAATATGGAAAAATCGATGACCTCGGTGCAGATGACAGATTCTACGCCGCCTCTTGGAATGGTAGTTCATTCGCCCATAGTGGTCCTTTTGTGAATAATAACTCCTTGCCAACTACCTTGGATGGCTCATTTACCTTCAGCCCCTCGGATTATGGCCGTGGTGGAGCATCAGGCATCCATTATATCAGATTACGAGCGATAAACTACTGATTAGCAAATGGATGCATTGAAGCCATTTGCCGTTACGCCGAGTTCATGGCAGAGAATGTCATTATCGAGTTGGCCACTAGCACCCTTGATTATGACGGATTGCGCGATAAATTAAACTTCTCTGACTGCGGCTGTATAGTCTCTTTCATCGGCATCACCCGTGGTCAAGATGATGGTGAAGAAGTACTACGTTTAGAATTCGATGCTTGGCAAGATAGTCTAGAGAAAGTACTCAGAGAACTTGCTGAACAAGCGATTAAACGCTTCTCTGTTCTTGGCATCGCAATGTCTCACCGCATTGGTTCAGTAGCGCCTGAAGAGCCGATTGTGGCGATACATGTGGGAGCAGCACACCGTGCTGAAGGTTTCACCGCCTGTTCTTGGTTAATCGATGAACTAAAATCCCAAGCACCTCTGTGGAAGAAGGAAGTCAAGTCTAGTGGCGAGAATTGGAAGGCGGGATTAGGGTGAAATCATGAGTGAAAATATACCGGCTATCGTCGACATAGGAGAAAAACCCATTGTGGCAAGAAAAGCGATTGCCAGCGGAATTCTCCATCTAAATTCTGCAAGTGC
>CAUYXQ010000126.1:0-4940 GCA_963577015.1 Candidatus Thalassarchaeaceae archaeon | reverse complement strand
ACTATGCCTGCTGCTATGACTATTCACTACAATGAAACAATTCCTACCGGTACTACCTTTACAATTGACTTGAGGCAAGGAACTACCTCATCAGTGAATGCGATTCAATTCGCTGATGGAGATACGAATGCCATTACTGCAACAACTGGATATCTATACATTTATGTGACTTACATTTCAGATTCGAGTAGAACCAAAACCCCAACTCTTTACGACATCAATGTCACATTCCATAATGATGCTCCACAAGAGGCGGCGATAGATATAGGCAATGACGGTTCAAAGGAATGGAAAAGTTCTGGGACTTTTATCGGTACATATACTTTGAACGAAGATGACTTTGATGATGCATTCAACTCATTGATTCCCAATAGCGGTTCTGGCTTCAAGAATATCTCAATCGATCTGTCAAGTCAATCCCCTGGGATATTGGTCCTTGAAAGTTTTTCAGTCACCTACATTATGAATACGATGAATCTAGACATCACTTTCCCAGAAGGGGAAATCCTCCATTCAAGAGAGGCGCCATATGAGATTATCACTCGCCATATAATCGGTGAAAACTCAAACAATATTTTGTCGGCAACGCTTACGTTCAAAGCGAACCCTGTTGGCTTAGCACCAACTATGGAGTGGGATTCAGTAACTGGATTTGCCGACCCTAACGACCCAGATGCATGGATTGATACAAGTGCGGATCTATCCTCTGCAAGCGAAGTTAATGGAATGCTTGAAATCCACTGGATATTCCAAGTTACCAGCAACTTCGCTGAACAAGAAAATGTGCAGTTTACTGTAAATTGTCTAGATGATTCAGGTAGTTCTGGATTTGCACCAATAGCTCTTACCTCAAATACAGGAATGCGAGTTAATCAATCATTCGGCATGGGTTGGATGAAAGCTAGAGACAATGCTGGTGAGGTTACAAGAGAAGATGTGAATAGCGGAGAATGGGTTGCTGCTGGTGAAAACCTACTTTTCCAAGGCGCATTATGGTTTTCAGATTCAGTTGATGCGCCAAAGGATGATGCATTTGACATCCGAATTTCACAAGATGGCTATGTATGCACCACTTGTAGGGATAATACCAACGTTAACGGCTCTTTCTCAATTCAAATCCAAGTTCCCAACTCAAATAATGAAGAGGGAGTAGTCTACGAAATTCAAACCTACAACGAAAGAGATTCCACTCTGGTATTACCGATAAATGAAAATTGGCGAAGGGTTCTGAAAGTAGATGCTAACGCACCTGAAGTTCTAGCGGTTTATCCAAGTGACGATTCATATGAGGCGGCAAGTCATTTGCAAACCGTGGGTGTTCAAGTCGCTGATTCGGTGGGCGACCCTCATCAATTACAACTCCATTACTGGGTTGAATCAACTCATGACTTAAATTTGAACGGCGAAGCTGATGCCGATGAATACGTGATGAAAATCGTCACCAATACCACTGATGCTGACAATAAGTGGTTCATGACCACAATCGACCATTCTATGAACCCAAATATGGGTCGAGTCTCATATTATTGGGATGGAGGTGACAGGGCTGGAAATGCTCTCCATCATACAACCATTCTCGATGATGAAACCATAAGTTATGAAAATGGTCCAGGTTTTGTCTCCGATGATGCAACCTTTAGAACCCGTAAGGATTCTAGTGCAGTCTTTACCGGCCTTATTTGGCAAGGTCACGAGGATAATCAACCAATTTATGCTGGAACACCCCAGTCGATATCACTTGGATTAATCGACGCAAATACGGTTATCGATTTTGAATATATCTCGCTGATATTTGACTTTGAAGGACCAGACCCGGAAAAGGATAGACAGATGATTTCGTATTCAGGAACCCAAGGTATATTTTGGTCAGAAAGTGATTACATCACAATTTCACCAACCTCTACAGTAACTCAAACCACAACCGAAACCGGCATGCCGCTTATTGGGATCAATATGGACTTCACCATCGGTTGGGATTGGCCCGATGAAGAGATAAGTGATTTGGTACTTGAATTCAAAGAAAGAGGAGCGGGGGAGCCCACAAGATACATAATTTACGAACACACCTTCACGGTTGAAAACGACCTTGTGCTTTCAGCAAATGATTTTTTGGTTGAAGATATTAGCGAACCAAGAACCGGCATCATTGCCGATGGCAGTAGGGTTCGCAATGATGATCGTATCGAATTTACAGGCAGAGTTGTCTACGAGGGCAGTAATGTTCCTGCACCTCGTGATCAAAGCATTATCATTGAAGTATTCGATGGCGAAAGAATGTGGAGGGATGGAAGTCTTTCTGCAGACGGTGGCTATACCATCGAAGTTCCTCTCTCAGGAGCATCATCACTTGCCAATAGCCCAACCCGTACCTGTTTGATTTCAATCAAAGAGATTCCCGGTAATGGCCAAGACATGACCGGTCAGAGTATATCGACAACATTGCGAATGATAGTGGACGATACCGCACCCAGGGTTGTCAGTAGAACCACGCCGGTCAATATCATCGATATTTCAGCTACAACCGACCTTACGGCGATTCCGGTTGAATTCAAAGGTAGTGAAGATGCGGATATGACCGGTAGTGAACAGCAAGTTCACTGGGTTATGAGGGATGCTAGCAGAACGATGACAATCGGTGCTGGAAGTTCTGTTTTAGGTATGCTTCAAGATGGTCAATCTGTCAATTGGACTGCAACAGTCGACCTGACAAATGGGGGCATGATTACTCCCCGAGAAGGTGACTGGATTGGTTTCTATCTTACGGGATGGGATGCTGCTGGAAATGAATTCCCAATTAATTCCAATTCTGAAGCCAGCCCTATCGCTGAAATAGCCAGTGCTGATAATGATTTTGAACGTCAATGGATCAGACTTGGTGCAGTTGGAGCAGAACTATCGATACTCAGTATCAGTATGGAAGATAATCACCTCTCACCTGGTCAAGAAGTTGGCATCAAGGCAGAGATAATGAATGCAGGAGGGCCGACAACAACTCAATTCAAGGTCGCATTTTACCAAGGAGATTCCAGTGAACCATTCTCTACCACGACTTTGAATAAAATAGAATCAGATGAGGTACTTACCGTATCAGCGCTATGGACTTCGGTTGAAGGAGTTGACCGAATTAGAGTTGTAGTCGATTCCGACAATGTAATCGTCGAGGTAAACGATGATGATAATTCAGCCGAATATAAGGTCGAAATCGTTTATTCTGCCTACTTGGGCTGGTTGGATAGTCCACGTGAAAACCCTCTGATTTGGTTATTCGTGATTATCACCCTCCTTGCCGCAACTGGAATTGCATTTACCGCTTCAAGAACCGCTATTACAATGAATTCTGAAGGCCTGCTCGATGATGAAGAATGGGATGATGATGAAGAGGAACAGTACGAAGACGAAGACCTCTGAGAGCATTCGATGACCTCATCAAGCAGATGATGTGGCATATAGTGTATGGGAGAGGGGATGTTCGGCACGTTGCACCCCGCTCTTGGAAGCATCCTCAAGCGTCGGGGATGGGATGAAACACCGATTCAAAAAAGCGCGATTCCAGTCCTAGCATCTGGTAGTGATGGCCTGATAATCGCCCCTACCGGTTCTGGCAAAACCATGGCTGCAATCCTGCCATTACTCGATCGTTGCTTACGAGAGGAATGGCAGGGGTTGTCAATACTCTACATCACTCCTCTAAGGGCATTGAACCGGGATGTCGACCGCAGGCTAACCAAATTGGCAGAAGAGGTTGGTCTTAGCGTTGGCATTAGACACGGCGACACCACCCCTTACCAAAGACAGAAACAGGTGAAAAAGCCACCAAACATTCTCATCACTACACCTGAAACCTTCCAATTAATGTTCACTGGAATTCGCCTACGAGAATTACTCAGATCTGTGAAAGTGGTGATAATCGATGAGGTTCACGATATGGCTTCGGGTGAAAGAGGTTGGCAACTCGCGGTTGGAATATCTCGATTAACTGCTATGAAGGGCTCAACCTGTCAGATGGTTGGACTCTCAGCGACCGTAGGCAATCCTGATCAAGTAGCGCGCTGGTTGAGCCCTAATGCTATACCTATTATTGAAATGAGTGAAAGGGAAACCAGACTCACTGTTGAAGCTATTTCACCAATAGCAGATGACGACATAGGTGCAATCGACTTAGGTATTTCACCAAGAGCACATTCAACTCTCCGAGGTCTTTGTGAAATAATTCGTAACGAACCCCCTTGTCTGGTTTTCGTCAATAGTCGTAATAGCGCTGAAACCATTTCACAACGGTTGGCAGCGATGGCCTCTGATTTACGAATCGGTGTACATCATGGTTCTTTAGCAGTCGATACCAGAACGCAAATGGAAGATGAATTGCGCAATGGTGAATTACAAGCATTGGTCTGTACTTCAAGTCTTGAACTGGGAATAGATGTTGGTAGTGTCAATCGTATTATTCAGATTAGATCCCCCAGGTCGGTTGACCGCATGTTACAACGTGTAGGAAGAGCCGACCACCGTCTTGGTGGAATAGGCAGAGGACACGTTCTGGGCTGGGAAGTCGACGATATCGCTGAATCGGCGGTGATAGCACGTCGAGCGATGATAGGGGATATCGAAGCGGTAGAATGGCGTAATAAACCACTTTCAATCGCCGCTAATCAAATGGTGATGATGGTCCATTCATGGGGAGCAATTACTCCGGTCCAATTCACAACTATCATGAGTGAAACCTTACAATTTGAAGGTTGGCGTGCTGAGGATAGTGATAATATTGCTAAGGTTCTCGCCGATGGTTGGATAATAAAATACTGTTCAAATCCGAGTGAAATACCATGGTATCAATGGCCTGCGGCGGTATGGAATCGGCTGGTAGAACTTAGCGATGAGGAATTACCTGAGCGCCCAGATTTAAGAGCAGGTGAAATCTCTGAAAAACTAAAATCCCTAAC
>CAUYXQ010000125.1:0-4947 GCA_963577015.1 Candidatus Thalassarchaeaceae archaeon | reverse complement strand
AGTGAATTGGCGTTGTCTTGTATTGCCAGCAAGGCTTGAAGGGTGGTTCTGATATCGTTGAAGTCGATCTCTTGAGCGTGCAGACTTCTGCCACTGGTTTGAATATGGTATTTTAGTTTCTGTGAGCGCTCCCCTGCGCTGTAAAGGTCGCGCATCGCTACCGCCCAGATGCGGCGTGCGACGCGGCCGATGACGGTATATTCTGCGTCGAGGCCGTTGGAGAAGAAGAAGGAGAGATTTGGGGCGAAATCATCGATGTCCATTCCCCTGCTACGATAATATTCAACATAGGTGAAGCCATTGGCTAGAGTCAGTGCCAATTGAGTGATCGGATTTGCTCCTGCTTCGGCGATGTGGTAGCCAGAAATCGAGACTGAGTAGTGGTTGCGTACCCCATTATCGATGTAGTATTGCTGCACATCTCCCATTAATTTGAGAGCGAATTCAGTGGAGAAAATACAGGTGTTTTGGGCCTGGTCTTCCTTGAGAATATCGGCTTGAACCGTGCCTCTTACCGTTTGCAAGGTACGCTTTTTGATTTGGTGATAGGTCGCGCTATCGACCAGATCCTCGCCGCACTTACCGATGGTAGCAAGTCCGAAACCAGTGTGTCCTTCGGGCAATTCACCGATGTATTTTTGCTGGTCATGCGTTTCTTGGTCGAGATGATTCTCGACCTGTTGGTCGATGGCAGCATTGAGGAAGAAGGCGAGGATAATAGGTGCTGGACCATTGATGGTCATCGAGACACTGGTGTTTTTATCACAGAGATCGAAGCCAGAATAAAGTCGCTTAGCATCATCTAGAGTGGCGATAGAAACTCCCGAATTACCTACCTTACCCCAAATATCAGGGCGTGGTGCAGGGTCTCTGCCATAGAGGGTAACACTGTCAAATGCTGTCGAGAGCCTAACGTAATCTTGACCCTTCGACAAGAGGTGGAATCTACGATTGGTACGCTCGCTAGGCCCTTCACCAGCAAACATGCGCGCACTGAGTTCGTCACTGCGCTTGAAAGGAAAGACACCGGCTGTGAAGGGGAATCTTCCTGGCACATTCTCCTTGGCCAACCATGAGAATAATTGGCCATCATCTTCGATATGTGGTAGTGCTACCTTGGGAATCATCTGGTGTGAGAGACTTTCAGATTTGGTGCTGACCGAGAAGGATTTTCCTCTGACAAAGTAGGTGTATTCTCCTGAGTTATAGGCTTTAGCAAGTTCACGATATTCGTCGAGAGCATCCGCTTGTTCACCCACTTGCTCCATCAATTCATCCCTTAGGGGGTAGAGGACCTCTTTGGATTCTGGTACCAGAGATGCTGAACTTTCCAGATGCTGAATTCTCCTGAGTTTTTGTGCCACTTCCTCGTGGTTTGTGTGATATGCACGGAGACAAGATGCTATTTCGGCTAGGTAATGTACTCTCTCGGGAGGGATTACCCCTTTGCGTACACCGACTTGCCCCAAGGGTTCTGCGGCCTTGAATCCGATTTCAGCTGCCAGTTTTTGCCAGAGGATATCGACGCCGGGGTCGGCGAATTGGCTAGCAATTGTCGCTACTACCGGCAATTCCTCATCGATTACGTGGAATAGATTACGATTGCGCTTCACCTGCTTACGAATTGCCCGCAAGGCATCTTCGCTCCCCCTCTTCTCAAATTTATTCAGAACTATCAAATCCGCGACATCGAGCATCTCGATCTTTTCCAATTGGCTATGGGCGCCGAATTCGGCGGTCATGATGTAGAGTGAATGGTCAGCGATTTTGGTTATTGCATCACTGCCTTGACCGATGCCGCTGGTCTCACAGAAGATGAGGTCAAAGCCGACAGCCTTGGCGACTTCGATGGCTCTATCGAGATTGTCGGATATTTCACTACCCGAGCCACGACTGGCGATACTGCGCATGAAGAGATTATTATCAGCCAAGGAATTCATACGAATCCTGTCTCCGAGCAATGCTCCACCGGTGCGTTTCCTGGTTGGGTCTACACAGAGTAAACAGATTTTCTTATCGGGGTTGTCCCTTAGGATTCTAAGCATCAGTTCATCGAGTAGGCTTGATTTTCCAGCACCTCCAGTGCCGGTAAAACCGATGACGGGAACTTTTGCTTCACTAGAGCGACATGTATTGAGAGTAGACTCGAAATTCTCTTTTTCAGCACATTCAGAAAGGGTTAGTAGCAAGCCGATTTCAGCCATATCTTCAGTAGTGATCTGGCGATTGAGGCTGGCGAGTCTCTGTTCGGAGTTGAGGTCGACTTCGCTTGCACCAGCCATCAGATGATGTATCATGCCCATCAAGCCCATGGTTCTCCCGTCGTCAGGAGAGTAGATCTTGGAGATTCCCGAGTTGTGTAACTCCTTGATTTCAGGAGGGGTGATGGTACCGCCACCACCGGCGTAAATACGGACATGAGAGGCGCCACCCTCGTCGAGCAATTGACGAATATAGGTCAGATATTCTACGTGCCCTCCTTGATAGGAAGTCAGTGCTAATGCGTGAGCGTCCTCTTGAATCGCACAGTCCACTACATCTTTTGCAGAGCGGTCATGACCGAGGTGAATCACCTCGGCCCCGGCACCTTGAATCAAGCGTCGCATGACGTTTATCGCCGCATCGTGACCATCGAATAACGATGCGGCAGTGATAACTCTCACCGGTCCGGTGCTGGTAGTGAACACCGGCTCATCATCCGACATGTGCGATGCCATCCCTCAAGTCTTCATCATTGCATCGCTGCACGGGTTTGTTATTGAGCCGAGCCGACCTGTCTCAACTCATGCGACCGCGCTGGGTACTCAAGCCAGAGGAGGTTGCCATCATCGACGCCAATGCTGAAGCACTTGGCGTCGATATGAATCAGATGATGATTAAGGCGGCCGAGGAATTACTCAATGCACTAAAAGGCTCACCTCGGCCGATTTGGATAATTTGTGGGCCGGGCAATAATGGCGGTGATGGCTTTCGTCTGGCCGAGATGATTGCCGATTGCGTGGTAATCGCCTCCCATCCTCAGCAAAAAACCGAATTATCACAGCGAGCACGTGATGAATGTAGCAAACCCATCTTGTCGATTGATGAAATTCCCGAAGGGGAGCCCAAAGTCCTCGTCGATTGTCTACTTGGCGCTGGAGCAATAGGCCAACCACGTGACCAAATCCTTCGCCTGATGGAAGCGATTCCTGGCAGCCCCCAAGTATTGGCTTGTGATATTCCAACTGGATGCTCCTCCGGTCTAGCATTCAATGCCTTCCGCACGGTCACTTTCATCGCCCCCAAGGCCACTATGGTCGATGATGATGGGAGATTATTACCAGAGGTCGGAGACTTGTTCATCGCTAGTCTTGAGATTCCCGACCAAGCCTTGGACCCGGGACCTGGTGATTTGCTGCGTTATCCCGCATTGGCCGATGATGCGGTCAAGGGTGATCGAGGTCGTGTTTTGGTTATCGGCGGTGGACCGTATCACGGCGCCCCTATTCTCGCTGGTATGGCCGCACAGAGAGTAGGCGTGGATTTAGTTCACGTCGCCATGCCCAAACAAGCAAGTATGCGAGTCAAATGGCCGGCCGGGTTGATTCCTGAAACCCTTGTCGATGAAGAAATATTCAGTGATGCTAGCCCAATCATCGAGCGTTGTAAATCAGGCCGTGGGGTTCAGGCGCTAGTGATCGGTTGCGGCCTAGGCCAAGACGAGGCGACTTTGGCAGCGGTGCGCTTGGTCATCGAATCGTGCTCCGAGATTGCAATGGTGATAGATGCTGATGCTATCGCTGCCCTGAGCGGTTGGCCCAAAGGGGTGAAAGGGGTTGTCACGCCGCATCAAAAGGAGATGGAGAATTGGGTGGGGGATTTCGCTGCTATTCCGGAACTGGTTGAAGGACATGGCGAGAATAGAGTGGTAATTATCACAGGTGCAGAGGATATGATAATCGCTTCAGGTGGGCGCGGTGGCGTAGTTAGTGGCGGCAATCCGCGCATGGCCATGGGAGGTACAGGTGACCTATTGGCTGGAACGATTGCTGGTTTGCTTGCACAGGGGATATCACCATGGGGTGCAGCGCGATTAGGAGCATGGTTACTACGTCAAGCAGGTGAGTTAGCCGGTGAGGAAATCGGACCAGGATTGGTGGCCGAAGATGTACCCCCATTCCTTTCACGTGTTCTCAAATGTCGCTAATTTCGCCTTCTGCCAGCGGAGGAAGGCCTTTCTTTGCCCGCATATAATCGGTATAATTGCCGTAATAGACGGTGACTTGGCCGTCTTGCATTTCCCATATGCGGTTGACGCATTGGTCTAGGAACCAACGGTCGTGACTTACGGTTATCATCGATCCCTCGTAATTTTCAATCGCCTCTTCCAAGGTCTCTTTAGAATCCATATCGAGGTGATTTGTAGGCTCATCCATCAATAGCAAATTATTATCTTCCAATAGCAATTTTAACAGAGCAACTCGCGCTCTTTCACCACCGGATAATTGGCTGAGTTTGGTGTTGACATTCTCTTTTGAAAATTGGAATCTACCAAGTGCGGCCCTGACATCACCATATTGGAAATCAGGACGTAAAACCTCGATTTGCTTAACTGGGCTCAAATTAAAATCAAGAGTAGCGTGGTCTTGGTGGAAATAACCGATCACACAACCTGGGGCGACCTCGATTTTACCAGATGAGAGTTTGAGGTCACCTGTGATCAATTTGAGCAAAGTGGTTTTTCCTTGACCATTACCGCCGACGATACCGATGCGGTCACCCTTACTTACCTCGAGGTTCTGATTATCGAGAATCTTGCGTTGTAAGCCCTCGAATTCCATAGTTGCAGCATGAAATTCAAGCACATCCATACTCGATTTCTCTACTGCTTGTAATTGTAAGACCAAGGGTTTACGTTTTTTTGGCACCCTGAGCCTTAATGCTTTGAGTTCCTTTTGTTGACGCTCG
>CAUYXQ010000124.1:0-4952 GCA_963577015.1 Candidatus Thalassarchaeaceae archaeon | reverse complement strand
CGGCTTGACCGTAATTATCCTCGGCTTTGTCGAGGTCGAGAACCACTATGTTGTCGATCTTACCGCTAGCGACACCGACTACCATGTCACGCATTGGGATGCCTGCATCGGCTAGAGCTAGAGATGCGGCGGTAATACCAGCGCAACGAGTTCCAGCCTCAGCAGCTAGAATCTCGATTTCGACACTGATCTTTGCCCGAGGGAATCTCTCAACCAATACCACGCTTTCTAGAGCTTCAGCAGTAACCTTGGATATCTCTCTACTACGGCGATTATAGCCGGGGCGGATACGTTCGCTGGTCGAGAAAGGCGCCATATTGTAGCGTACGTCGACCACTGCACGATCTTGGCGTTGAATTTTACGGGGGTGGGCTTCAACCGGACCATAAACCGCAGCGATTGCCACGTTCAAGCCGTGGGTAACCATCGCCGAGCCATCTGCAGCGGGAAGTACTCCCACTTCAGCAGTTAGCGGTCTCATCTCATCAATCGCTCTTCCATCCAAGCGAGTACCATCGTCATTGAGTAATTTTACGTCTCCATATCCTCCCATCATTCATCACCTCCAGGTGTGTTGTCTATCAGATTGGATAGACTTTGTTGGAATGTCTTTTTGTGACCGTCTTTATTGACAAGGTCGATTACTTTGCGCACCAAATCGATACCAGTCGAACTGCCATCGATCCAGATGCGACCGTTTTCGCCAACGATTACACGGCAATCGCTAGCTGCGGAAAGAGTACGAAGATTATCATCATTCTCCCCTTTGAGTTTAGATACCAAATTCATTGGCACCGAGGTCATTATTCCCTCTTTCAGTTTTCTCAAACCGACACCCTTCATGGTCAAAACCACCGAATGGGATTCGTCGACTTCTTGAACTCGAGCGAGGATGACATCTCCAACATCCATGAATTGTCTGGCTGCGCCGAATTCGACCTTCCAAGGTGCTAAACTCATCGGCAAGAGACCATTGAACGGACCTAGGACATCTGCGAACCACAGATTATTGCGCACAGCTTCAATCACACCGATTACCAAATCACCCGAACGGGGGGTATATCTGCTATTGATTGGGTCGACACTGATGGTGTCGTTATTTTCCCTGACCCAGCCGAGTCGGGTTGCTATCATCCCTTCACCTTGTGAAAGGACACCTATTCCTGCACGCTTATCGAGTGAGGTCCCGATGACCTCGCCCGGAGTCACGAGGCGCTGCTCGGCGCCTTCTACCGCTCCGTTCATCTTTCTCTCTCCGGCCGGCCCACTGGCCAACCCATGATAAAGCACGCGCTACAATAGAACTCAAATCTCTTTGACTTCAGAGCCCTTGGCTTTACCAAGAACCTTGGAAATGAGACTATCCTTAATCGCTGCTGGACACTCGATTACACAAGCCCAATCACCGTTTGATAACCACTCGTCTTTTTCGACGTGAACCCGCAGCAACTGGTGGACTGCTTGATAGCCACCCGCTGGGATTCTAAAGGCCAGCCTCATCGCTTCAAACGATAAAGGAATCATCGGTTTGAGTATGGCGACCGCTTCTTTAACCTGGTCGTCAACCGATTTGAACGGGTCGACGTTAAACTTGCTCTCCTCAAAGGCTAATTCGATTCTGGTTCTTGGGTGTGGACTCTTGGTCCTTGGGTCAACCGCATTCGAGTGAATCTCATGGATTATTTGCTGTCGTTTGGTCTCAACCATCGACTTACGTTGGTTAGTGGTTAGCTGAATGGTTCCACGCTCGAGAATAATCTGAGTTAGTTTGACGATATCAAGGGTGTCAAAATTGCTGGTCAGTGCTTCTTCAGTAGGTCTATCTCCAGCTCTAACATCGTGGAATACCTCGTCGATAGCTAGCAGATCATCGATATCTACAGATTCTGGATTCTTTTGAAAAGCATCGACCAATTCGGAATCGACCAATACCTCATAACGCTTACCGCCTTTTTCGAGTCGGGCAAGAACAGCGTCATCAAGGCTTACCATCTTCACTCCTCAAGCGGCTTTAATCGGTCTATTTGCTTGTTGACCTCAGAACGGTCAAGAATACGATATCCCTCTAAATCAACCACTACAACCTCGACAGCATCGCGGTTTAAATCCTCGTCATTTGCATGACGCAAGGCCTCAAGTCCGAGTTTCATGGCCGCGTTCATGGTCATGTTCTCCTTCCAATTACCTTCGAAGAATTCAGTCACTGTATTTCTGCCGCTACCAATAGCACCAGCGTGATATGACTGGTAGGCTCCGCTAGGGTCGGTTTCAAAGAGATGGATGCCATTATCGTCGACTCCGCCGATTAACAATGCCGTTCCGAATGGTCGCGAACCGCCGTATTGAGTGAATGACTGTTTGAAATCGCAGATCTTCTTGGTTAGAATATCGACGGGGACACTCGCAGCGTAGGTAATACGGTTGATTTGCGCTTCGACCCTTGCTCTTGCCACCAATTGGCGGGCGTCGGCGACTAAACCACTGGTGGCAATGCCAACATGGTCATCGATTTTGAACATCTTCTCGATACTTTCTGGGATGATCAAGCGACTGGCGATCCGTTTATCGCAGACCAATACAACGCCGCCTCTAAATTTCAGTCCAGCTGTAGTAGTGCCTCTCTTGACCGATTCCCTCGCATATTCTACTTGGAATAATCTTCCGTCTGGGCTAAAGGTGGTGATTCCGTGGTCGTATCCTCGTCCGCTTGGTTGCATGTTCGCACCTAAGTAAAGGCTCATTGTAGGGGTCTTATCAACCTTGGTTCTTTGGCCGATTCATGCGAGTGGTCATCCTCTCTAGTGGCGGCAAGGATTCAGCCGCAGCTTTGTGGTGGGCTCAGTGCCGTGGTTGGAGCGTCACCCATCTGGCTACTGTGCGCATAAGCGGCACCGATTCAATGATGTTTCAGATGCCTGGGACAGATCTAGTCGAGCATCAAGCCAAGTTGACTGGCATCGAATGGCTGGCTATCGAAAGCGAAGGTATTGTCGAGCAGGAGGTAAGGGATCTCGAAGTGAGATTGGCCGACTTGGAATTCGATGCACTGGTATGTGGTGCACTGCGCTCAGATTATCAAAAGAGCAGAATCGAGCGCATGTGTGAGCGACTTGGCGTGCGCTCATTCACCCCGCTCTGGCATCAAAATGCCTATGCTCATCTTGCAGGTATGGTCGAGCACGGTTTTGAGATAATGATCACCGGGGTTTCAGCTGAGGGGCTGGGCAAGGAATGGCTTGGTCATGTCATCACTCGTACTTCTTTATCGACTTTGAAGGAACTTTCGCAAAGATATAGATTCAATATCGATGGCGAGGGTGGCGAATACGAATCCATCGTCATCGCCGGGCCACATCACCATGGCCGTCTGGTGCTCAAGCACCAGCAGGTCTGGGATGGAGTACGCGGTCATCTGGTCATCACACGATGTAGCACGGAAACTTGATGATGTCGAGCGTAGGCGCCTATTCATGTCCTTCTGCCCACTCGATTACCGCTACGGCTGTGAAGATTTCAAGCATATCTGGTCTGAACTTGGCCGTCATGAAAGACAGTTGGAGGTCGAAAGGGCACTCATCTGGGCCCACAAGGAGATGGGAAGGGTAAGCCAAGAGGATTATGACATCGTGGCCAGTATCGCCAATCCCGATAAAGTAACCAAGGAACGGGTTTCTGAAATCGAGGCTGAGACTCGTCATGACATCATGGCCTTGACTAAGGCGATGACCGAGGCTGCTGGCGATGCCGGCTGGTGTATACACCTTGGCGCAACCTCGAATGACATCGTCGATACCGCAGTTGGTTTACAATTACGTGATTCTATTATCTTACTCAGAGAGGTCTTGTGCACACTCATCTCAGTTACCGCCGACCTTTCCGAACGAGAACGTGGTACTGTAATGCTTGGTCGAACTCATGGTCAAGCAGCAGTCCCCATCACCTTTGGTCTAAAAGCAGCTGTCTGGCTCGACGAGATGCGTCGTCAACTCGTACGTCTAGACGAAGCGAGTCCACGCATTGCGGTTGGCAAGTTTCTCGGGGCTGTCGGCACCGGTGCCGCACAAGGTGACGGTGCTAGGGAATTGCAACGTCTTATCCTAACTCATCTCGGCCTAGGAGTTCCACTGGTGACCACTCAGGTAGTGGGACGTGATCGCTATGTCGAATACGTATCCTGGCTTGCTAATGTCGCTTGTACTTGCGAGAAGGTATTACAGGAAATTCGCAATCTACAACGCTCGGAAATAGCAGAGGCTGGTGAAGGGTTTGATGTGAAAAAGCAGGTTGGTTCTTCGACCATGGCCCATAAGAAGAACCCCATTAAGAGCGAGAATGCATCTGGTCTTGCCCGAATAGTGCGCTCGTTCATCATTCCCACTTATGAGAACGCCTTGCTCTGGCATGAGAGAGATCTGGCTAACTCCAGTGCTGAGAGATTCACCCTTTCGCACGCATCAGCACTTTGTGAAGATGTCATGTTCAAAACCAGTGATGTTTTGACTAATCTCTGGGTCGATGGCGAGCGTATGCTCGCTAATATCGCTAGCCAAAAGGGACTGGTGATGGCTGAAAAGGTGATGATGGAGTTGGTCTCACACGGTATAGGTCGTGATGAGGCTCATGAAATACTCAGAACCGCTTCCTTTGAAGCTATTTCCACAGGCGAGGAGTTGATAGATATCTGTTCGCGAACACCAGCAATATCTGCTGCCTTCTCGGCCGAAGAACTTGAAGAGATGTTCGACCCGGCAAATCATATCGGGGTTTCACTCGAATTGGTCGACGAAGCAGTCGCCTTAGCGCGTGCTGCCATTCAGTGATTAGGTCGGATTGCTATCGACTGGATGCATCACTAATCGAATGATTATAATGGCAATTACTGTCGATAGCAAAAAGGCGATGCCAATATATTTTGAAATATTATACCATAGTAAGAAAGCTCCGCTCAAGGA
>CAUYXQ010000123.1:0-4985 GCA_963577015.1 Candidatus Thalassarchaeaceae archaeon | reverse complement strand
TCTAGCAGGTTTGATTACGACATCCTTGAGCCACTCGCCATAAACCTCGTTCATGACCGAAAAGTCAGCGATATCCGCCAATAGAATCTGGGCAAAGCACACACCATTTCTATCGAGACCCGCCGCAGCCAATAACGCATCGATTTTGTCGAGGCTGGCTTTGGTCTGCTGCTTGATATCAGCACCAACCTCGGGGGCTATCTGTCCACTTAGCCATACGATTCCACACGCTTTAATCCCCGGTGAATAGGGGCCGTATTTTTTTGATTCACCAACTTCGACAATCTCCTTCATAGCTTTCGCTAAACACAGACATCCGATAGCGGTTGTCTTGAATGGACACCCTTTCGCAAAGTTATGCGCCGAGCTTGGGTAATCGACCATCCTGCCCACGCACGCCTGCTAGCACCATTGATGCGAGAACTTGCAAGCGCTGAGGATGTGATCATTGCCTGTGAGAGAAAAGAGGTGCGAGCGATGATTGAATACGGCGACGGCCATCTACCGCGTCGGAGAACGATTTGGGTTCCAAGAGCGATCGGCAAAGGACGTTATCGCAAGGCGTTGGCCAGGTTATTCAAGTCGAAACGGGCATTGAAGGGATTTGACCAAGTGATATCTATCGGGGCTCCTCTTGAGATTCGCGCAGCTCCTAAATCAGCCCAGAGAATTTACATCACCGATACCGAAGTCAACCATCTTGCACACAAATTAGCCCGCAATAGGGCGACCGACATCGTCATCCCCAATCACTTCCGTGAAGATCTATCCGGCCCGCTATTGAGAGGGAAAGCTCGAATTCATCGTATCGATGGTCTTCACGGCCATGTCCACCTACGACCATCCTTGCGACCAAGAGTAACTAGTAGTCCTCCTCGGATTCTGCTCAGGAGATTGAGAGGTGACGGGATACACGACCGCAATGAGATCAAAACCATCGCTGAGGATTGGCTTTCCTCCTTTGACATCACCTTGGCCGACGAGGATGAATTTACCGGTGACCCCTGGTCCTTGGATAGTTTGATTGCATCTATGGACGGAGTGATAACTCAGTCGACTACATTGGCTAGTGAAGCGGTATTGCTCGGTGTTCCAACTCTATTGGTTTCCAATGCACAGCGCGGTTTTCTCGATGCTTTGGGGAAAAATAATCTGTTGATAAGAAATGACTTTGCTGCCTTCAAAGAACACCTTCACCAACCAGTGGAATCCGATTCAGAGTGGCCCGATACCCGCCAACAATTGACGCAAATCATCGAGAATCTCTGAGTGGTCGCCTGCTAGTGGTTCGTTGATTTGGCTGAGATCATACCAAGCCGCATGAGCAGCATCGTCTCCAGCAACAGGCTCTCCTTCTGCCTCTACCCGATAGACGATGGTGACGATGTGTCCGCGTGGATCACGACCTGGTTTACCCTTGATGCTCATCAAATCGAGAATCTCGCCCTCGATTCCACATTCCTCTTTCAATTCTCGAAGCACTGCATCCCGTGGGTCTTCGCCTTCTGAAACAAAACCCCCTGGTAAGGCTAACATGCCCTTGAATGGTTCTATTCCACGATGGATTAGAAGAATCTGACCATCCTTTTCAACCACTGCATCAACGGTTAGCTTTGGTGCTGGCCAGCGGCCGCATTGTTCACACGGCCCGGTCATTTCACTCACCATAACGACGGCGGCGCTGTTGGAAGGTCTGAATTGCTTTGAGCATATCTTTCTTTGAGAAAGATGGCCAATAAACATCGGTGAAATACAATTCACTATAGGCCATTTGCCAGAGTAGAAAATTGGAGATTCGTTCTTCGCCAGAAGTTCTGATGACAAGATCTGGATCTGGTATTTCACTGGTGTATAGGCGTTCTGAAACCTGAATCTCATTGATTTCATCCAATTTTATTGCACCAGAAGCATAATCGGAGGCTATCCCTTTAATCGCTTCAATAATTTCTTCCCTTGAACCATAAGCCAAGCATATAGTAAAGGTGAAATCACTGTAATCAGCGGTCTTCGTTTCAGCATTTTCTATTGCGGCAATGACATTTTTAGGTAGTAGGTCTCGACGACCGATAACCTGAACTTTGACACGATTATCGTGAATCCTTGGATCGGCTGAAATGTCATTCAGACCTTCAGTATAGAGTTTGAATAAGGCGTTTAATTCATTTTTTTCCCGGCTGAGAAGATTTTCAGTCGACAAGGCATATACGGTGAAATAAGGGATTTTCATGGCAAGAACCCAGTCCAAAACCTGTTCTAATTTTTGTTTTCCCATCCGGTGACCAAGGTTGGTCTGCATCGCCTTTGACCAAGCGAATCTACGGTTTCCATCCATGATGATGGCCAGATGGTTAACCTTCTCTTCGTGTTCCAATACCTCGCGTAGAAGTTTTGCCTCAAGCGCTTGGCCGAGCACATCACCCATACGCTTGCTGATACCCATCACTCGGCCTCAAGTGTTGTAACCGTCTCTTGGATTTGAGTGCATCCCTGTGCGAAGACTTCTCAGCAGGTACCTTTTGGCAACCTCCATGGAGAATAGGCCATGGTGGCCAGCGGCCATTGTCAGGAGCCATGTTCAGGGCACACTCTCCACCATGTGGGGCAGCACTGATTATTGGTGGGACGAGGAAATCTTATCCGCCCAGTGGTGGAATGATTTCTCTGGCTCGTGGGGCGAATGGCCAAGAAAAGTTGAGTCTGTAGTCGTATTAGAGGAGGATCAGCGCGGTTTTTTACTTGATTTGGGCACCCATGTAGCTAGGGTTTGTCCAATTCCTTCAGGCGAGCACATTTCTCGCTTATCTCGTTCTCCTCCCCTGAAAAACGTGCTTGAGCAATACATGTTGTTAGCAGTAGGTGGTTGGAGTATTGATGGCGACAGAGTCCTTATCTTTCCTCATCACGATATCAGCAGCCAGCCTTGTGATGGCGGTTTGCTCTACGATATTCATCATGCTTTACGCAATGCAGGATTATCCGCTCCAAATATGGAACGGTCATGGAATGACCGCCTCAAAAACATCGAAGGTGAATTGAAGACCAATACCCTCTGGCGCGCTCCACATTGCAAACACATGCTCGCCGCTGTAAGATTGGGTGTGGAGCGTACAAATTTTGTCACATACCACGGAAGAACGGTTATCCGAGGAGAGCCGATTTCTATCACGGAATACCTGATGGATGATGGTGACCGTTTACCACACCTGCGTGATTTAGCTATGATAGAGAGTAAGAATACCTTGCGTCAATGGTTGGCCAAAGAGGAGAAGAGCAAGGTACGTAATCTATTCAAAACCTCGACGGGAGGCTTGGCAATCTTGCGTTATGATGTCACCCTTTGTCGTTTGGCAGAAGCGACTGCATTTGCATTGGAAGAGATGGTAGGGCCATTACGAGAGCATCTTTCAACCGTCGATAGGGTACAAGCTCGTTTAGGACTGATGCGCACTTGTCGAATGATTTCACTTTCTTCTGCAATAGTGATTATCTTCGCTTTGATGTTGTGGAATATCGCTGAAATAACAACAGCAGATCGTAATTTAACCTTGATGCTCGGTTTTCCCCTGATGCTATTGATGCGCGTCCTTGAATGGCGCTTAGAACCGGATTGGCGTTGATTATACGCTGTGTCTAATCCGATTATCGTGGAAGGATAATCCGTGGTCTTTTGCTAAGTCCATCGCTGCCAGCAAGAACTTATTTCTCGCTTCGCGTTCTACTTTGCTCGAGGAGATATCCCAGTAGATATTACAGCCGATATCAATGGCATCTGGCCCTAATGCTGAGACTTGAGCCCATGAGGACTCCTCTTTCATGGTCTCACCATTGGCTTTGATTAATTCCATCACTCCATTACAGAAACTATCGACAGCTGAGGGGTCGGAATTGATGTCGAGTTTGATAATCGGTTGCCAGCGACGGAAACGACGCTTACCCCAATTTTCTACCGGGGTATTGGTCAAATTGGCATTGGGCATGGTGACTACGGTATCGAGGGAGGTGCGAATCAAGGTGGTGCGCAAGCCGATATCGGTCACTTCGCCTTCGACGTCGCCGATTATCACCCAGTCACCAATTTTGAACGGCCTGTCGAGCAGAACCACGGTTGCGCCGAATAGATTGGAGATGGTATCCTTAGCAGCAAGGGCTAGCGCGATTCCGGTAATTCCGAGGCCAGCTATCATGGTATTGAGATTGAAGCCGAGTGCGTCGGCGATGAAGACCGCTCCAAAGATAGTGATACAGAAACGTAAGACACTTTCAACTGCGGTGATCAAAGTTTTCTCACTGCCGTCAAGATCCTCGTCCTCGTCAAGCCAAGTTACGACGGCATGGACGATGCCGACCAATTTGTAAGCCCACATCACCAGAGCAACGACCATGACTAATTTCACTATACCTGGCAACCAACTGGCTATTAATTCAGGCATCAATACACTGGGTCCACTCAAATCCCCCATCAAAAGTAAAGCGACGCCACAACCAGCCGCAGTGCCCAAGGGTTTGGCAGCTCCATCAACAATTGTTGCTACTAATTTATTCTTGGCGATTACTGGGGCAAGAAAACGTGGCATCACGGCCCTAACTATCTGTCTAATGATGAGTAGGAGGACGAATAGTCCGCCCAAAGCAGCCAAAGTTGCAAGGTTGAATCCGAGTATTTCTGAATCGCCGACGGGAATGATGCTAACTATCTCTTCCATGTCCACCCGTCAACGCACCTTGTTGTATCGCTTTCGGCTACAATCACAATTCGACCATAGGTCACATAGCGTAGCCGCGAGGGTTTCAAGAACTGGATGCAAGTCGCACAACCGATAGCCATGGCTTCTAGAACCAGTGCAATCATGCTTTTCACATCTGTCACATCATTGATGTTGCTCTCACTGATCCCGATGATTAGTGCTACTGCATTGCAAACAGAGGGCTATACTCCGAGTCAATTGTGGTCTGATGATTACGT
The DNA here is from genome assembly GCA_963577015.1 of Candidatus Thalassarchaeaceae archaeon. Taxonomy (GTDB): domain Archaea; phylum Thermoplasmatota; class Poseidoniia; order Poseidoniales; family Poseidoniaceae; genus MGIIa-K2. The sequence continues at coordinate 22 of CAUYXQ010000123.1, read as the reverse complement.
GAATAGCGTATTGCCATGGGGT
>CAUYXQ010000122.1:0-5051 GCA_963577015.1 Candidatus Thalassarchaeaceae archaeon | reverse complement strand
TTTGACCCCTTGGTTGATGTTGCCGGCATTACCTGTGATTGTTGTGATTCTAGCCCTTAACTTTATGGGTGACGGTTTGCGAGATGCTGCGGACCCGTACTCAAGCACTTCCTAGGGGCGTTGAGGTTTCAAACTGAAGCAAACTATGGTCAAAACAAACAAAGCAGAAGGCACAATCATTAACGCCGATAAACAGCCAGATCGCAAGGTGCTGGAAATACGTGATTTGTATGTCGAATTTTCAACCCCCGACGGGGTTGTAAAGGCGGTAGATGGTGTGTCCTTTGACGTCGCTGAAGGGAAGACGGTGGGTATCGTCGGTGAAAGTGGCTGCGGTAAGAGTGTTTTAGCTCGTTCGATCCTGCAACTTATAGGCCGCCCAGGCCGTATCGCCGGTGGGGAAGTTTTGTACCACCAGCGTGCCGAAGGCGAAGAAACTGCCACTGGGACTGATATTTTGAGACTTCCTCCCAATGGAAGTGAAATCCGTTCGATCAGGGGCGGTGGCATATCGATGATATTCCAGGAACCCATGTCTGCTTTCAGCCCCGTCCACACAATTGGCAATCAAATGGTCGAGGCCCTGCGTCTCCACAAACCCATTTCGAAGGTTGAGGCTAATGAGCAGGCCGTGGACTGGCTGCAGCGTGTTGGAATGCCGAATCCATCAGAACGTATAGGCTCATATCCATATGAGCTGAGTGGTGGACAACTACAGAGAGCGATGATCGCACTTGCACTTTCAACGAATCCATCTCTCCTGATAGCTGATGAACCTACCACGGGCCTTGACGTAACTACCCAGGCTCAGATTCTTGACTTGCTGGGCTCCTTACAGGACGAACATGGCATGGCCATGATATTTATCACCCATGATCTTGGAGTCATCGCGGAGATCGCAGACGAGGTTCAGGTGATGTATTTGGGGAGGGTTGTTGAAGAAGCGTCTGTGGTGGAACTGTTCCAGTCACCGCAACATCCTTATACCAAAGCTCTTTTCACATCGATGCCAGGCACCAGCAAAATAGAAGGTAGTCGACTACCGACCATTATGGGCTCCGTGCCGGAACCTCACAGCAGGCCGGCAGGATGTTTTTTCCATCCGCGATGTGATTCTTTCATGCCCGGAACCTGCGATCGCAGCGAACCCGAACTGCTGATAGTCAATGGGCAGCAGAAAGCCAGTTGTTTTCTATACACAAAGGGAGAATCTTGATGACCCAAGAGAGTGCGGCCATAGTGCAATCGACAGATGCAGCAGACGTGGGTGACGATCTCTTAAATGTCGTTGGGCTAAAAAAATACTTTCCTATTCGCCGTGGATTTATTCGACGAAGCACTTCAATGGTGCGTGCAGTCGATGGTCTATCGTTTTCAGTTAAATCTGGTGAAACGTTGGGTATTGTAGGTGAAAGCGGATGCGGTAAAACCACCGCTTCAAGATGCATAGTGCGCTCACTGAAACCGACGGAAGGACAGATCTTGTTTCGTACCGGGACAGGAGATGTTGTTGATCTTGCGAACCTCTCGCAGTCTCAGATGCGCCCACTTCGTCGCGATATTCAATTTATTTTTCAAGATCCCTATACTTCACTCAATCCTCGTATGACTATTTTCCAGATAGTCGCTGAACCACTTATAGTAAACAAAGTTGGTAATCGGTCGGAACAGGAAGACAGGGTATCCTCCCTTTTACAACGGGTCGGACTCGCACCTGAATACATGCGCAGGTATCCCCACGCTTTTAGCGGCGGGCAAAGACAGCGTGTCGGGATAGCCCGTGCTCTCGCTCTTAACCCCCGCTTGATCGTAGCTGATGAGCCTGTTTCGGCTCTAGACGTGTCTGTTCAGGCGCAGGTTTTGAATCTGATGGCTGACCTTCAACAAGATCTAGGGCTTGCGTATATATTCATCGCCCATGACTTGCGAGTCGTAAGGCATATCTGCCATCGAGTGGTGGTGATGTACGTAGGAAAAGTTGCTGAGATAGGAACCCCGGAGGACCTGTTCCGGGATCCAAAGCACCCGTACACGGAAGCTCTAATTTCATCGCTGCCCGCATTAAAGCCGTCTAAGGGGAAGCGGAGAACGTTTTCTCTATCAGGAGAAGTGCCAGACCCTGCTAATCCACCGTCTGGGTGTTTTTTCCACCCCAGGTGTAAATATGCGGTCGAGCAATGCCGCGTTGAAGCGCCCGAGGTAAGAGAAATCGAGCCTGGCCGCTTTACGAGCTGCCACAGAATCGAGGAACTAGAACTCGTCGGTTCAGCCGAATAGATCAGTGGAATAATTTTGTCAGGGAGACGAAGTTACATGGTTCAGTACAGAGGGATTTTTTCGATACCCCAGACACCTTTTACAGCGAAGGGGGCAGTAGACATCGAGAGCCTAAAGCGTGTTGTGGAGTTCGCCGTCAACTCAGGTGCAACAGGCATCGTCGGTCCTGTATTGGCCAGCGAGTTCTACACGTTGAGTGAAGAGGAGCACCGTGAGGTATTAAATACCTATGTTGAAGTCGTGAATAAACGTGTTCCGGTGGTGGCAGGGGTTACCGGTAATCACATCACGCATTCTGTCGGCTTAGCTACGTATGCTGAGGAGATAGGTTGCGAAGCAATCATCGCGATGCCTACAATTTCAAGACCGGCGTCCCAGCAATACATCCATGATTTTTTTGAAGAGTTATCCCGGTCTTGCAGTCTCCCAATATTTATTCAAAACGCACCAGCGAGTGGCTCTTCAATGTCAGCAGATTTCTTGATCAAACTGGCAAACAAGTTTCCTCTAATACAGTATGTAAAACAGGAAGGTAGCTTTGCCTCCCATGTCATTTCAGAAATTCTTGCCAAAGATTCTGAAGCATTCAAAGGCATTATGGGCGGAATGGCAGCCAAATTCATCATCGACGAGCACTCGAGAGGTGCGTGTGGAAACATGCCTGGTAGTCACATCGTAGATGCTCAAGTTAAAGTGTGGGATCTCCTTGAAGCGGGAGAGCTGGACGAGGCAAGGTCACTTCAAGCGCGTTTACTTCCCGTACTGCTATATGGGAATTTATTCGGCATAGAAGTGAGTAAATATGTGCTTCACACAAGAGGCATTATCGACAATCCTTTTATCCGCAACCCCTCAGCGAAGAAGCTGGATAAGTTTGAACGGCGTGAGCTGGACTGGGCATTAAGCCAGTTATCAGATTTATTCGCTACATAGATGCGTATTTATTGAACTGCTATTACAAAATGTACATAAATCTTTTTGAAAATAAAAGTCCAACGAGGTCTAAATAGTATTGCCAGAATCACCGAATCTTATTTTTATTTTTACCGATCAGCAGCGAGCCGATACTTTATCTTGCTACGGTAACCGGATTGTTGAGGCTCCCAATCTCAATGCGCTCAGTCAGCGTAGTTTCGTATTTGATAACGCATATGTGAGCGCTCCGGTCTGTACTCCTTCACGCGGCACACTTCTCAGTGGTCTGTGGCCTCACACACACCGGGCAATTGAAAACAATATTCCATTGCCGAACGATGTGAAAACCTTAGTTGACTTCCTTCCTGAGAACTATTTAAAGGCTTACCACGGTAAGTGGCATCTGGGCGATGAGGTAATACGCAGAGCCGGGTTTGATGAGTGGGTGAGCATAGAGGATCAATATAGGGATTATTACTCCGACGAAAAGTACGACAAGGTTTTAAGTGATCATTGTAATTTCCTGAAAATGAACGGATTTGTGCCAGATAAAGTTTCTAAAGGTGAAGAAGTTTTTTCCAGGGCTTATGCAGCCACCATGGTCGAAGAATTTACCAAAGCACAATTCTTGGCATCTCAAGCAGAGCAGTTCATCGAAAAAAACAAGCACAGGCCGTTTGCTCTTTACATAAATATATTTGAACCACACCCTCCTTATGATGGACCACTGAATGATCTTTACGACCCTGATGATATTCCGGTACCACCTACGTTTTTAAAAAATCCACCAGATAATGCTTCCGACATGCATAAGTTGAGAGCTGAAGCGTCTCTGGGGGGGCAAGGTTTCGACCCGGATAGGGAAGTTTGGGGTGACACAGAAGATGAGAGTTTATGGCGCGATATCATCGCTCGGTATTGGGGCAATGTGACTCTGGTAGATAGAGCAGTCGGGCGAATTCTCGACGCAGTTGTCCAGGCCGGATTACAGCACAATACGATTATTGTGTTCACCAGTGAACATGGGGAACAGCTTGGCGAATTCAACATAATCCAAAAGACAACTTTTTATGAGTCATCAATAAAGGTTCCCATGATTGTCCATGTTCCGTGGATTAATAATCATAAGGTGGATAACAGAGACAAATCTTTTTCACCGATCCAGAGGATGTCGCGTATTGAGGGGCGATATAGCCATATTGATACCGTGCCAACATTGCTGGACCTGATGGGTGTAGAACCACCTGAAGAGTTACAAGGAAAGAGTAGAGTTCCGGTATTCCGTGGAGAAGAAACACTGGCAGAAAGCGATGTATTTATTGACTGGCCTGGGGATAGAACGCATTTAATCAAAGAAGACATGACAAAAGTTCAAAAGCTGAGAATGCAGCCTTACAGGTCAATAATTTCGCGAGAAGGATGGAAGCTTACTTTGGGTCCGGAACAGAATGAATTCTATGATCTAAATGAGGATCGATACGAGCAGAAAAACCTTTTCGACGAAGTTTCTGAAAAGCCCAGGATCAACGATCTAACGGACAGGATCAATCAATGGCAGGCTGATACCGATGATACGGCCGTATTACCGAACTAGGTACGGATAGTTAACGATACGTGCGTCAGAAACGAGAGGAAATTAATGCAGCAAGTTCGACTAAGCGCGATAAAAGAGATTCTCATACCGGTCACGCGTAGGACTACGTGGGTTATTTTAGAAATCACTGATGCTGAAGGTGCAAAGACACTGATTGAAGTGACTAAAGGCAACCAACAAGGTGATGAGGTTGTAATTCTTGTAAAAGAACTTTTTCAGAAACTCCGGAATCGTCCTATCGAAAACGAATCAGAAGTCTGTTCAG
>CAUYXQ010000121.1:0-5077 GCA_963577015.1 Candidatus Thalassarchaeaceae archaeon | reverse complement strand
TCCATCAGTCTAATATGGGCGTCCTCATCGATATCAAAGGCGATTTGGAAGGTTTTGATTAAAGCCATCTCATCATCGGCTAGTTCACCATCGATTAGAGCCTGTCGCAACATGTCTAGATAGACCTCTTCTGGAGGTGGATTGTCAGGACTTCCTCTCGCTTCTTCGGAAAGACGTCTTGCTCTCTCAGGATGCATGCAGAGAAAATCTACCACATCGCTGAGCAACTGTTGTTCGTCTTTGGTGATTTTGCCATCTTTCCATGCTGTGGCAAACATTCTGCGCACCAGTTCTTCCCCCGCTTGTGCATCTAATGAGGCAACACCTTCAGGATTGGAGACCGATGAAACCACCGGGGTTTCGTGGTATAGCATACCTTCGTCCAAGTGCGATAACGTGATGAGAATCGGTTGATTTTTTTTGCTAACATCAGCGATAATAAGAGTTTTATCCAAGTGGGTAATCTCCAGTTTTACTATGCTTGCTAGCAATTTTTGGGCTTTTTCCTTTCCTTGCAATGTGAGTGAGTAAACCCGGCGTTTTTGCTTTGCTCCAGGTATATGGCGTTGGGTGATTCCGATATCTTGATTTTTCTCCAAACGTTTCAAAGTACGGGGCACGTGCTTGCGTTGAACGTGAACCGCAGCAGAAATACCGGCCTGAGTAATGGCTTCTGGCGCCTCCCATTTACCCTTGGGCAATGGATGGTCAAGTAGGTGTAAGAGGGTCCTATCTTCGGTGGTTAGACTCCCGAGATATCCGTCAACCATGTCTCGCCCCGACTCCTAACAGGGATAGGTGGGTGATTACCTTCTCGGTCTATTGTGATGTGAAAGGATTTTCAACCAGCCGGCGTACTCAATATGGTTTAACCTCTGCCGCAGCCATGGCGAAGCATCGACGAGAGTCAAAGCCTCGCAAAAGAACCGCCCGCCCTCTCTGGTCGCAGAGCGATGAGGATGGTCCGGCGATTGCAAATGAACCACCAAAGAAAACCGATGGTGGCTGGCTGATACCAGCTCCTGTTTCCAGCCGTCTCCATCAAAAATCAGCACTTGGTAAGACCTTGACCGATGGTGGAATTCTGGTGGTTGCAGAGGAGGTCTTATTCTGCCATTGGCACCGCCATTTCCCTCTACCAAGCAAAACTTGGATCGAGGATACATTGAGTGTAGATGAACGCTTAGTTCAGCGTTCTGTGGTCTTCGAACACATACGTTCTGGTGGGGAACGACTGGTACCGGCTTCACATATTTCATTTGATTGTACCCCTTCGACATGGGCTCTTCGTTGGTCAAGAGAAAATCATCCATCCAATTCTGAACCATGTGCAGAGGTTCGTTGGGCACTGACCGAAGATGTTCTCGATTGGGACGAATTACGCCGATGGGTATTGTCGGTATCCGCGGCAGGTAGGGCGGCGGAATTGGCTATTATCGATCAAGAGATGGATGTTACGATGTATCGTCTAGCGATGATAGACCCAACTGGAACCAATGCCCTCCCTAAGCGGGAAAATTTGCAAGAATTGTGGCATAATCGCATTTCACACGAGGGTGGTTGGTTCATCGCTGATTCAAGTATTTGGCTAGAACGTTCACTCGGTTTTGACCATCTAAGTGGCCGTATGCTTCGCCAAGACGAGGCCGATTGGATAGATGGTGTGGATGATAGAATCACCAGTCTCTTCGATGATCTTCTGCGTAGAGGACTGATAATGCGCCCCGGTTTCAAATATGGTTGTCGCTGGCGAATTTATGATGACTGGGTCGAGGATTCTCACGCACCTTGGTTACTGCAAATGGTCGACGAAGCCAGTGGAGACTGGCAAGGTATCTGCCTCTGTGTCCGTCTCGCTGAGGGGGTTAGCAAAAGGTGGGTATGTGCTATGGACGGGGATGATAGCACCTGGTCCTTCCTCGAATTTAGACGCTGGTTGCCTGGCCGTATCTGAGATTTTGATGCCGAGGACGAACCAAATAGCCGCCAAGACGCAGGCGATGGGAAGAATTTTCTCAGGTTGGCGCCATTCATCAAAGGTTGACAGTTCCTTCTCCTGAGCGGTTAAGGTAACCTCTAACTGCCAGCGGTGTCCCGATTCAGTTGCTAGAATCACATTTCCTCTGGCAATCATCCCCGGGGTCAATAGATTATCGGGGTTGACTTCTAGCACCAATTCATCACCGTCACCGAGGTTTTGAATCTGGGTGGTTTGCGCTATTCTTGCCAATGGCCCGTCTATTCCGACTATCCAAGATTGACTACCATTACCCTCAAATGCCAGCGGAACCAGAATGGTGGAACTTTCAAGAATAGGCATTTCGCTGGCGAAAGAAGTGAGAACCGGTCTATTTCGCGTAATAAAAAATTCATGATCAAGAATTATCGCAGAACCTTCATCGCAACTGATTTGTCCGCGAATATAGCCACGAGTCATCTCAAAACCAGCCTGTCCAAAGACCAAATTACCATTCTCAAGCGTGACGTTTCGTCCATCGGTAGAACTGATATTTTGACTGAGATTACTACATGGTCCCGTGATTTCTATTGGAATAGATTCGCTTGCCAGAAGAATAGAACCATGATCGGGTAGGTCAACATCGATTGAATGACCACAACCAGAAGAGGCAAAATCGATGTAAATCGTGCCATTATCATCTCTGACTGTCGCATTCCAATCGACCAACACACCGTCTCTATTGTAAATCAAAACACCATCACTGCCAAAAATATCTCCATCTTGGAATAGATCACTCAATTCACCTTTACCAACGCCGGCTAGAAGATCATTTCTCCCATCAGCCTCGATTACCGCCAGCCATGGATTATCTGGATGACTATTGACTTCATTTTCCTCGATATCGCCACTGGTAATGTCTTGAATAAGTAGCAACACCCCTTCGCCGGGAAGATGATTATCAAAGCCAGAACCACCGCGTAACTCAATCCATACATATTCTCCTTCATCGATTTCAATGCGAATTGCCGAACCACCTGAGGCCATTTGTACTAGTGCCTTATTCGGTCCATAACAATCGCCACTTGATTGAGGCCAAGACGGAGTTAATTCTTCAAAGCGATCAACATCTAACAATTCCATTGATGCTGCAGTCGGTAATGCCGGCCAAATCCCCTGCCCATTCCAATTCCCACTGGCCATAATATCCCAATTACCTACTCCCTTCCAATTGTCGATACTAACCTCATCGTGCACAGGGTATAGATCTACAGCACCCATCTGGTGGAGCATTTCATGCATTATTGTTCCACGATATGTACTAGATGCCATCGAGGCGATCACATAGTGCTCAATCTTTTGTCCACCTTTTGTTTCTAGCACCTCTGGTATTTGAGAGAAATGACTCCAGATACGGCTACTGCCTCCACCTCCATCCTCTTGTGGTTCGGCTGGGTGAAGGATGAGAAAACGGTCGATTATGCCATCTTTGTTGTAATCTGCTTGGTCCCAGTCTATCTCGTCGCCAATACCTTCTATCACTTCAGCCGCCAATGACGCGGGATTAATGCCATCTATTCCTGCATCACGTATCGAACCAGAATCGCTACCATAGGTAGTCATAGGATATTTGGCCCGAATAACTTGGTCGTAAAATATCACGTCTAATTCGATTCCAGTGCCACTGGTTTGGTTGAGAAAAGGATTAGCGACGTCTCTAATAATCCCAGCAGCGGTAGATGGGTCCTCGCCAATTCCAGCCGGATGGTCAGAGAAATCTACCATTGCCACAATCCAACTTTCCTTGCTTTGGAGGCCGACTAGAGAAGTGGTATCCTCCGGAGATGAATCTCTCTGCTCATCAATCCAATTCTCCACGATTTCGCCATTGAATGCGAACCACGATCCTGCAAGCAATAGCAGGATGGCTACCGGCACCGCAATCGAGGCTCGCATGCTGCTCCCTTCATCTCTATGGTTTGAATGGTTTCGCTCCGTTGCTTGATTATATCAACCGATATCTAACCGCTTGTGCGTTAAGCATCGCTGCGAATTCATCTGAAAAATCAATCTGTAACCAAGCCTGATCAGGCCGCATCTGTAAGCCGAATGGGGGTGGTTTCGGGCTAATTAGAAACTCAACTTCACTATTATTGGTGATTATTTCACAACATTGCTGTTCAATAACTTCTTGCGACCATGGGTCGATAATACTAGCCTTAGCTAAATCGCCATCAAGTCCGATTGGCTCTTGTATTATCGTGCGACTATTTGCTATTCTCATTAAATCTAGTCCTCGTAAATCACAGTGTAATGATTGCAGACTTTGTTTAAATGAGGGAGGAAGCGGTGAGGAATCGCATCCGGTAATAATCAAATCTGTAATTTTTGAATGGGCTATCACCTGTAATAATGAATCACGCTCATTCGCTCTTGTACACAGACCGTCCGCAGAAAAAATACCAATGTTTTCTGGAGCATTATTTCTTGGACAGGCCATTTCGCAGGTACAATCCGCCATTAAGATTCTACGCAAACCTCCCTGGCCGTCGAGTATATCCCTCAATTTGAGTGGAATCGGCATATTTTGATTCAATGGGCCATGGGCAAAAACCTCGACCAAAGTTACCGCAATTATCGCGATCCCAATCCATGCACCGGGGGTCGAATCAGGAATAACCAGCCAAAGAAGCATTACCATAGTTCCGTGAATCCGTAAACGCCATCCATCAGCATTTTCACGATGAACCATATTTGTTTTCCCGGCGATAATCAATGCGGAAATGGCGACAAGAACCATCAATTGTGACCAGGCTAGTGCCAAAGATAGACCAAGTGTTTCAGCAGCATCATAGCGTCCGACAAGCCCAATATCCGCTTGAACGGAATGACCCATATCAAAAAATTTCGGCATAAGGTAATACATTGTCAGGCAAATACAAGCGCAAGCCAATAACCAAGTACTGCTAAGCCAACTCACCAACCAGCGTCTTTCGGCTGGCATCAAACCTCGGGCTGAGAAAGAGTAGATCTGCTGAATGACGAGAGGGCCAGTGCTAATGATTGCGAGCAGGGCTGAACTCAACCACCGCAAAGCCGTCCATTCAGCGGGTTCGAATA
>CAUYXQ010000120.1:0-5103 GCA_963577015.1 Candidatus Thalassarchaeaceae archaeon | reverse complement strand
GTTGTTGAAATATCGGTTGCTCACGGTGAGGTATTCACCCTTTATCATGAAGCACTAACCAGTACGGTTACCGCAGGCACTAGTGCTGATGTAAGTATTACCGCTATCGATGAAGACGGAAATGAGTGGAAATATGATGCATTTTGGAAACTCGATGGCTCGCTAGCTAGTGAAATAACTCCGACACTTACCAATGGCGAATTCAAATTCAATGCTCAGAAAGCGGGTAGTTATACCTTGATCTATGAATCTGATGAAGGATTGGTTTCAGGCGAATGGGTGGTCAGTGTTTCTGCAAGCAATATCGTTAAATCAATAGATTTGACCTTTAGTTCGGAAGCGGTAGACCAACAGGGTAAATTTTTGATTCAAGTCAGAACCTTTGACGACTTTGGCAATGAGATACCAGTGCCCCCTTCAATCGAGATTGAAGTTACTGGCAAAATGGTCATAGCCCAGGTCAATAGTACATCGTGGGAGATAATGGCGGTTGAGGCCGGCTCACACATGGTCATAGTCAAAGTTGGTTCGGTCGAGGAAAGTGGAGAGGTTTTAGTCACTCAGACCATTGGTGGATTCTTCGCAGCAGGCGGACCTTTGTACTATGCTGGTGCTGGTTTGGGTGTAATAATTATTCTAGTATTATTAGGGGTGATAGTTATGGTAATGCGCTCGGGTAATGATGACGAATGGGATGAGTACGAGGATGATGAAGAGGAGGAACGCGGAAGAGGTAGTTTGAGATTGAATAAACCAAATATCGATGCCTTGATCAATCCTTCATCGACGATGAATGCGCCACAACCAATAGAGGAACCACCGGAGGAACCACAGGAGGAATCCTCGGAGGGAATAACCACAGATGAAAATGGAACTGAATGGTATGAGGATGAAGTCGGAGTGTGGTGGTCCCGTGAGCAGGGCATGGATGATTGGACCGAATTTCACGAACAGTGAATAACGCGGTGAATTGAGATGCGTGTAATTTTCGTCACCATATTATTGCTGTCGACGGTGTTGCAAACTATTCCGCTAGTCGAAGCAGGTGTGCCCGATTCTGTGACTGTCTTTTCGGATAGTGATTCGATATCAGTAGATGGTGCGATTCAATTTACTGCCGAAGTTCGTGATTCGAGCGGAACATTGGTCGATGATGATGTTATTTGGAGTGTGAGTAATGGCACGATTAACAGCGATGGTATGTTCACTGGATGGAACCAAGGCTCTGTGACCATCAAAGCCACCAGTGGCTCGGTAAATGGAACTAAAATCATCCAAGTAACCACCGGTTGGCCAATGAAGATTATCAGTGATATAGCTATCAGTGAACTAGCGATAGATGAATCCCTACACTTGGTAGCTCATCTCGCCGACCGCGCTAGTAATGAGGTCGATGGTGAAGTCACTTGGCGTGTACGTAGTGGCACCTATGATTCTGCGACGGATATGTGGATGCCTTCAGTCATAGGTAGTAACGAATTGGTTGCGACCTGGTTTGAATTGGAAACAATCGTCACACTTAATGTCGTCGCTGGCGCACCTTCACAGTTGCTTTTCATAGATGACTTAATCACTCAAAGTGGAACTCATTTACAGATTAATCCTACCTTGTTCGATTCATTTGGCAATACTATGTCTCTCTCTCTAGCCGGACAATTATTCTGGGATGTAGAGGATGGTAGTATCTCTTCATCTGGAGATTATATCGCTTCACAACCTGGGCTGTGGAATCTCTCGATAAATAGCAGTTCAGGAGCAAATGGTAGTACTACTATCAGGGTATTGCCTGCACCAGCAGTTGGACTTTCCATCGATTTAGACAATCAATCAATTCGCGCAGGAGTGCCTATAGTACTTATTGCGATTCGTGAGGATACCTTGGGCAATTTTGCCCAACTCGATTTACCTATTAGCAACTGGACTATTAGCACAGGCTCTCTAGCTATTTCGGGCACCGACATCATTTGGACGCCATATTCTATTGGCTCGAGTATTATCGCAGTTGAAGATCAAGGTTTTAGTGAGACACTTGCTATCGAAGTTGGTTATGGCCCAGCATCGAGCCTTGATATCGATTTTTCACGACCTATCAACTCGGGGGAGTCGATTGTTGCTAGTCTGAAGATGGTCGATACAGTAGGTAATTCTCGCTCAGTCAATGGCTCATGGGATGTCGATGGAGGTCTTAATGCCGACATTTTTTCCGAATGGGTTGTTCTAAAACCTCAAGAGATTGGTTTGTTCAATGTATCAGCTATTTGGTTTGATAATGAGTCGGATAGTGAGATGCATATCAACAAGCAGATCGAGGTGATTCACGGGGCTCTAGCAAAGATTAGCATAGTAGAGGTTGGAACCAAAGTCGCTAGTGATGACACCCTTGACCTCTCGCCGACATTTGAGGATCAGCACGGCAATGTGATTATGCCGATGCCAGTAAATTGGACTATCGACGGTGAGATTAAGACTATGGAGATGCGTTTGGCTAATCTTTCATGGGCGCCAACCGAATTGGGAGTGCACGAGATTAGGGTGATGGCTGATGGAATCTATGCCGTGGTTGAGGTCGAGGTGACACCAGGGGCTCCAAGATATCTTCAAACCAATTATGATGATGGTATTGTCGTAAGTTCTGGTTCGAGTATAACCTTCTCTATATCAGCATTGGATGTTCATGGCAATGCAGCTCCAGCAGATGATATTGAATTCGTGTTTAGCGACCCTCTCGGCGAGGTAACGGCATCTGCTAATGGCACAGGTATGTGGGACCTAAAAGGTGGGGCCGCTGGTGAATGGGAATTGAGACTTAGCGAGGGATCGGCCTCGCATAGTATTCCCATCACCGTAACTCCAGGAGTCATTATTAGATTGGTGGCCAATCTTCCAGACGATATGCCTAAGCAAGGTGGAAAGATGATTATTACGGTTATTGCGCTCGACTCAGCTGAGAATGAGGTCGAATTCGATTCTTCTAAGATATCTGTGGCATGTAGCGCTGGCGAGGTCAGCCATTTAGCCGATTCTACTTGGGAATTGGTGGTCGATGAATCTGGGACCGACCATGCTTGTACAATTAAAATGGACAATCTAGTCGATCAACGTTTCTTTGATGTCGAGGCGGTATTGCTTGGAGGAAGTTTAGGTGATACCGATGCTGCACTTTCGATGATAATGTTGATCATGTTTCTCTTGGTTGGGGTGATGGTGATTATTGTCCGTCGCCTAGGTAAGGCTAATTCTGCAGATATTTGGACTGAAGAAGCAGATGATTCACCTGGAAAGGACTATCAGGATGTAGTTGAGATAAGGGAGAATGCACAACCGATTCCACAAGTAGCGCCGGTTGCACCTGTTGTTGTGGTTGCACCGGATGTGGAGTCGATTGCGCCCGATAGTACTCCTTATCAAGCGGTTGTACCAACTCAAGGCTATGAATCCCAAGAAGATTTACGCGCTAGACTTGCTAAGACTGCTAAGGAGACTGGGGTTATGCAAGCCGCTCCAGGAACCGAACAGGGTAAGACCGGTTGGTACATCGATGTCGATGGTCAGTTGAGTAGTTGGCGCGTCGACCCTGATGGTTCATGGAATAAAATTCAGTGATCAATTATCACGGATTTCTCCCTCAAACTGTTCGATGAACTCATCTATTTCAATGAATCCTCCTTCATCAATGTCTATTTGGTGGAATATCACTCTATACTCCTCGGCACTCATGGGGAAACCAAGAGCGGTCATTGCAGTCTGGAATTCCCTAAGGGTAAGATGGTTCTTTGCACCGATGTCGGCAGCATGGAAGGCAGCAACTCTTCGGTCATGCTCTATCTTGTTGGGGTTGCGCATCATTTCGGTGAAGGTTATGAAAGGTGTTAGTCGCGGATGGGAGTGCTGCTTTCCATAACCGTAGTATAATATGAAGCCAAAAGCAATGGCAAAAGCTGCTCCAATGTAGGCCTTTTCTCCCATAACTATTACCAAAGAAAGGCCGGCTAATATGCCAAATATCTGAGTAAATGGATAGAGAGGGGATTGATATGATGGTTGATACCAGTCGTGATCTGGATGAGATTTACGTAAGATTATCACGCATGAATTTACCACGATGAATATCATTATTTGGAAACCAGACGCCAACTTTGCTACATCGCTTACATCCATCCATATGATGGCAAAAGCCATCATTATCCCAGTGGCGATTATCGGCCAATGAGGTGTTTCGTAGGTGGCATTAACCTCCTCGAAGAGTTGAGGTAGTAAATTGTCTCTACCCATCCCGAAAAGATAACGAGATGCTGCGAGGATGCCAGCCAATGCCATCGAAGTCATCGTTAGAATAGCCAAGATTGCGGCAACAAACGCGATTTTGCTACCCCCCACAAGTTTAGCAAAGACATAGATGGGGTTTTCGATGGCAGAGCCGTCATTGCCAATCCACCATTCACCTGGCAGGGTTGCCATCAGCATGTAAGCAACACCAGCGTAGAGGACTGTGGCCATGGCCAATGAAATCAGCATTCCATTGGGAAGGTTTTGCCCAGGTTCCTTGACTTCCTCTGCGATAGCAGCGACCTTAGTTACGCCTGCATATGCTACGAATACGAAGGCAGCGGTTTCGGCAAGCCCCAATAATCCACCACCAAACGCATCACTCGAAATCGGTCTTGCTAAATCAACATCTTCTCTGAATAAGGCGGCGATACACAAACCGATCAACATCAAGACCGACAACCCAACAATAGGTGCTTGAAATACCTTGATCTTCTTTATCCCAAGGATGTTAATCAAGACGATAAGCACTAGAATAACCAAAGCTAGAGACTGGACGTTAATGTCAGAATCGATGGCATAAGAAATAACCTCTAGATAGGCGGAGAATCCGATTAGAGCGAATGCTGCCTTGAGCAGGAATGATGCCCATAGTCCCAAACCAGAAATCGTTCCAATCAATGGGCCAAAAGTCCTCTCGATGTAGATATAATCTCCCCCTGATGTTGGCATTGCTGAAGCTAGTTCTGATTTAGAAAGAGCACCCGGTAGGACTACTGCTGCTGCGAGAAGATATGCTAGCCAAATACCAGGACCCATCATCGCCCCAGCCAGAGA
>CAUYXQ010000119.1:0-5132 GCA_963577015.1 Candidatus Thalassarchaeaceae archaeon | reverse complement strand
CAGCAACATCAGGTCCAACTTCGATAATTGCACCAGCTTTGACAACTCCCGAGAGTGGCCCAACTGTAACATCGTTGACCGTCACCGTGATATCATCACCATCAGGGTCTTCACAGACCGCGATGATGTAGTATTTACCCGCGGGAATAGTTACCGTTTGACCGGTTCCTGAAGCAGCAGCAGCCGCTGCTGCAGTGGCTGAAAGTGCAGGGATTACTGCAGTACCGGTAATCGTCACAGGGATTCCATCCGCTTCAAGAGTGTAATGTACACCACAGGTTGGCAATAGATTTGCAGGCTTCGAACTCGCATCTAATGGATTGGTTCCACTGGCGAGTTCAACCAAATCGAGGACACCATCATTGTCGTCATCATCATCAAGAGAATTACAAAGTTCATCGTTATCGGTATCAACTGGCATTATATTTGGGTCTGAATGCCATCCCACATTGAGAAGGTCACAGGCGATTTCATCGCTGTCGGGCCAGCCATCAGCGTCAGTATCCGAACAGCCATTCGCTTGAACATTGGGAGTACCGGTAGGTGTGTCTACACATTCATCGTCCTTATCGTACACATTATCTTGATCTACATCAGAGGTCGATAATTGATTCCAGCAAATAGCCGACTCGGTTTGTAAGACATCTTCACCAGCGGAGAAGGTCACCGAGAAGCAAGCATCGGTCGAGTCACCGAGGGCGCGGAATTCGATTGCGTGAGTATCGCCACCGTCGGTGCCTTCGACCCATTCATAATGTCCGTCGTCCATATCAGTAGCAGGAATCATGGTATTATCATCGACTTCCCATACCACACTGTAGGCTTGACCAGCATCAAGATCGCTGGCTACAATAGTGACAGTAGCCCAACCCTCGACAGAGTCGACAGCATGAGAAACAGTGATGGTCGCATCGTCCTGATTACTGGTATCATCAATCACTTCGAAATCGGCGCCGATTAAGCGCCCCATCAGATTACCATCAGCATCACGATGCGCAGTGCACTCAATGTGATGAGTGCCACCGTTGACCGGCTGTAGATCCATTCCTGAGAAATACATATCAACGCCGTTAGACGTTCTATCAAGATCTGAATCGGTATCTACTGCTGTTGCCACTCCGTCTTCGTACAACCCACAATTAATATCATAGGTCAATAGGTTTCGCAAGGAATGATCAAACTTAATTTCACCTTGTGCATAGACTGTTTGCGAAATCAGGATGTTGGCATTATCATCAAGATGGGAACTTGATCGCAGTTCTCCTCCCATCGTGAAAGCGTCAGAAACATTGTCGTCGAGATGTACACCTTGTACATTCAACTCAACCTCGATTACATATGTGCCATTTAATAGTCCACTTTGAGACCATGTTTGAGTAGTTTGATCATATACATCCTCATAGAGACCTGGATCATCAAAGGTGAAGGTTTCGGTTTGGGTTGCACCAGTAGTCATTACCTGTTGAGTTCCAGACAATGAAGCATCGCTATTCACCACATTGTTACACATGTAGATGGAGACATCCTCATTAAGATCAGAATCCCAAAACCAATCTTCATAAGTTGTGCATAGATGCCAGTCGAGGGTATATTCGGTAGCAGAATCGAGATTGGACGAAGTCACGGACACTGTAAATTGTGAATCCCTAGCGAAATATTCATCGCCGCCGGTTATGGAAACCTGCACTTCTTCATTACCCGTGGAGCGGCCAGAATCGGCCGTTACTGGGGCTGCAAACACCATCGCCAACGATGTTGTGAGCATTAGGGTGGTCAATAGCAGGCTTCGAAGACGCATGGGTCGAACAGGGTCATCCATGATGCGCCAAACCACCCGACAGTAAATAACACCCTCGCAGATGGTAATTTAGCCAAATGGCCAGATTTTCTCACTTGCCGATATTGCCACGAGCCTTCAAAGAAGGACGCAACTTCTCTGCACCCTTACCCTTGTTGTGTAGACCGCGACCACGCTTACCAGCACTGGTCTTGCCACGATAGGCACGACCACGGTGATGGGTTTCAGCTATCCAGCCGAGATTCTTATCGGACTTGATTGCTGGGTGATGAGGATCGAGCATTATAATCT
The DNA here is from genome assembly GCA_963577015.1 of Candidatus Thalassarchaeaceae archaeon. Lineage (GTDB taxonomy): Archaea > Thermoplasmatota > Poseidoniia > Poseidoniales > Poseidoniaceae > MGIIa-K2. The sequence continues at coordinate 3,043 of CAUYXQ010000119.1, read as the reverse complement.
CGTAGAACTTGTGCTTACCATCTTGACCAACCCAATAAGAGTTGAGAACTTCTAGATTAGGGAAGTGACGATTTACACGTTCTTCAGCCATGCGCTGGGTGTTCTTAGCCATGGTAATCTTGTTGATACCGGCCTTGGATGGTTTACGTTTCTTGTGAATCTTACCCTTACGAAGACCACCACGGCGAACACGAGTTCTGATCATTACGATGCCTTGCTTAGCCTTGTAACCTAGTCGACGAGCAGCATCAATACGTGTTGGGCGCTCGATTCTGCAGTTGACAGGTTCACGGCGCCACTGGGACATACGCTTCATGCGGTCCATGTGGTCTTGGGTCGCCTTTGGGCGGTTCCAAGTCTTGCGAACGTGTTGGTAGAGACCTTGGACCATGATGTTCACCTGCTGCTTAAGCATCACGGCGACTTGCCATCCCTTTATGAGTCTGTCCTCGCGGACCTTCGCTCCATTTGAGTGACGTCTTCATGAGGGAGCGCTCGTTGGTCGTTCCATGCAGGTGCGAGGTCGTGATGAAGTAATCGCTGCGCTTGACAGCGATGAAGCAACTCTGGTATTGATGAATCGAGATGCGATTGACGAAGAGGTGAGGGCACTTTGCCTTGAAAAAGAAATTCCTGTCGAAATCGGTTCCTCTACCGATTTATGGCGCATGTCGGCTGATGGTGAACATGAGGTCATGGCCTTGGTCGGCCGAAATCCAAATGCGACTCTAGACCAGGTATGCATTGGTGGCGGAACCATCTGGTTGCTTGACCAAGTCGAATATGCGACCAATATCGGCTTTTGTGTGCGCACCGCTGAGGTCAGTGGAGCCAATGCAGTTGTGATTACCACTCCCCAAACCAATGATCTACGACGCACAGCCACTCGTGCTAGTATGCGCGCTGATCGCTTCATCCCCGTAATCTGGGCTTCGGCTGAAGAAGCACTTGCAGCCTTCAAAGAGCATGCTTTGAAAATCGTGGTAATCGAGGATTGCGGTCAAGTCGCACCGTGGGATGTAGACTTGACCGGCGATTTGGTAATGGTTGTTGGAGCAGAACGTGACGGGGTCTCAATAGAAATGCTCGAGGCTGCTGATGAAGTGGTGAGATTACCAATGAAAGGCTTCGTGCCATCGTACAATCTTCAAGTCGCCCTTTCGGCTGTAGCCTTGGAATCCTTACGGCAGCAATCATGCGATGATTGAAATGCAAGGCCAGTGATAGCCCTACCATGGCAAAGTCGAATTCAAAGCGCTGGGCTTGGTGGGCTACTTGGTTAGCAAGCACCACGATAATCTCGTGGTACGGTCTACCTCTATTTGCTTCACAATTTGGAATCGAAACCGTTCTTAGCATTCCAGTAATAATGCCAATCGCCATCGGTTGTGGTATCGCAGTGCTCTTCATACACGATGTCACCCAAGTTGATAACCCGATTCAACGAACCTTTCCCGTACTCTATTGGGGTCGAAAAGTGGCAGTAGGTGTGGGGCCATTATTCCGCCAATACTGGTTTATGGCTGACCTCGACGAAAAACCGTTTAACCGCGTAACTAGAAATTGGGTCTACAAAACCGCGGCTGGAAAATCCAATAATATCGGCTTTGGTAGTCAGGTCGATTTCGATGCTGTCGGCTCATATCATGTATTGCCATCAACCTTTACCGACCGGCCAGCTACCGGCAAGAATGTCGATGAAGAAGGGAATTACCAAATGGTTATCGGCAAACATACCGGAATCACAAGTCCGGTGGTCATGGGGCACTTCGTGAACATATCTGCAATGTCTTTTGGTTCACTCTCAGCAAGAGCGATTTCATCACTGAATCTCGGGGCAAAAAAAGCGGGTATTTTCCACAATACCGGGGAAGGGGGGTTCTCTCCCCATCACAAGAAGGGAGGGGGGGTGATCTTCCAAATGGGCACTGCTAAATTCGGTGTGCGCAAAGAGGATTCCTCATTGGATGATGATTTACTCAAAAAACTCGCAGCCCATCCCGATGTTAAGATGATTGAAGTAAAACTAGCCCAAGGCGCAAAGCCAGGAAAAGGTGGCATGTTACTCAAGGAAAAAATCACTGCGGAAATCGCCGCAATCCGTAATGTCCCAATGGGCCAGGATATATTATCGCCACGCCGTCATATCGAAATTTCAAACGTCGACGAATTATTTGATTTCTTAGACCGGGTGCGGAAGATATGTGACAAACCAGTCGGCATCAAATTAGTCGTCGGCCATATCGACGAAATCGAAAATATTGCAGAAAAAATGGCTGCTGAGCCGGGGCGAGGGCCCGATTATATCGCTGTTGACGGTTCTGAAGGCGGCACCGGTGCAGCACCGTTGGTGCTAGCCAGTCATGCTGGCCTTCCGATGAAACAAGCGATTGCCGTGGTTGATATTGCCTTGAAGGAATATGGGGTTCGTGATAGGGTTGCACTATTCAGTGCCGGACAGATGGCTACGCCGATAGATGTGGTTGTGGCGATGTCGTTGGGCGCAGATGCGGTCTACATCGCCCGTGGTTTCATGCTTGCACTCGGTTGTATCCAAGCCTTGGATTGTCATTCCAATCATTGCCCGACCGGAATCGCTACCCAAGATGCCAAGCGCCAACGCGCCCTCGATGTCGAAGGCGCAAGCGAAAGGGTTGCGATGTACGCCCAAGCCTTACAACATGAGGTGATGACCTTGACCAAATCCTGTGGTTATACCTCGCCCTCACAATTCACCGCTGACGATGTGATGGTAGTTACCAGACCAGGACACCTCGATTACCTCAGTGAATTGCAAGGGGTCTCAGCATGGGAAGCCGGGCAAGAACGCAAGATGGCTAATGCTGAGGGTTTAACCGTCGGTGAGTGGAAAAGGGCAAACTCCTAATCAATCCCTTTCAAAAATCAACCCGTCATCGCCTTTTCCAGCAGAGAACATAGCCTTTAGTTCGGTTTCAAAGGATGATTTCTCAATAACTCGTTGTTGTGAAGGAATGGTCATTTTAACAAATTTATCAGGGATTACCGCAAGGAATTCATCGAC
>CAUYXQ010000118.1:0-5148 GCA_963577015.1 Candidatus Thalassarchaeaceae archaeon | reverse complement strand
AGTGCGAGAGAATCTGTTGCACATGCACAATTGGAAGCAGGTAGAATAGAAACACAGATGGAATTGATTTCCGAACAGGTTGCAGCATCTGAGGAATTACTAGAGGATGCGCGGCTGCAGGTCGACGACCTGGAATTACTCGGTGAAGATTTAGGTGATGTCGACCCGGATAAGGACCGCGGAAAATTAGGCGAAGACCTGCAAAATAGTCAACGCGAAGAATCAAAATTGAGGACTGAATTCGAAGCGGTCGAACGCAAATTGAGAGAGAATGAACGCAAATTGGTCAGTATAAGAACTGAGTTGGAAAGCCGTTCTGGAACCAATGGGATGAGTGGGGGAGCCGCATCGGTTATCTCTGCCCGTGACCGCGGAGAGTTGCGCGGAATAATTGGTACAATCGCCGAATTATGTGCACCAAAGGAAGATCAACATGCTGAGGCTTTAGCCACTGCAGTTGGCGGAGGAATGTCCTCTTTGGTGGTTGAAGATGACCGCATCGCTGCTGAAGCGATGGCACATCTACGCTCAAAGAAATCTGGCAGAGCGACTTTCTTACCATTGAATAAAATGCAAGCCAATCGAGCATCAGGCAAGGCTGCAATGCTTGTGAATAAACCAGGCGTTGTCGGTTTTGCCTATGAATTGCTAGATTTCGACCCCCGCATCGAAGCGGCGGTACGCTATGCATTGCGTAATACCCTAGTCGTAGAAGACCTCGCTACCGCACGTCGTTTGATGGGCGGTGTTCGTCTAGTTACCCTTAGAGGCGAAGTGACTGAACCTGGAGGGGCGATGATAGGTGGTAGCCGAGCACGGATGAAAGTCGGTTTTGGCGGCCGCATCCAAGGAGCTAGTGAAGTCGATAAATTAGCAGCAGAGGTTGAACGGCTCTCTCTGATGTCGGATACGGTTAGGGCGGCATTGAGCGAATCGATGACCCGCCAACAAGAGATTCGCAATCGCATCACTGAACTTTCAAGTGACGACCACTCGATCAAATTACGTGAGTGGCGCTCGGAGATGGCTATGGCTAAGAAAGCATTTGAGCAGGCGAGAGGAGTGATTCTTACTCATGAGAAGAGGCTTGAGGAATTGGCCAAAGAAAACAATAACAAATCAATAGCCCTTACCGATGCTAAACAAATCCATTCCACTTGTGAGGATACGAGGAACTTAGCCCACGAGACATTACAACAATCGAGTCCCGAACACCTACGCCAGCGTTTGCACGAAGCTCAACAACAACGGGTTGAGGCCGAAGGAATGCGAGCAAAGGCGATTATTATTCTCGAATCCGGAGAGGACAAAGGCCGTCTTTTACAAGATCAGGTCGATCGCCTAACCGGTAAGGCAGACGACATCCAATCATCGATTGCCGCTAGGGTTGCCTCGATAAAAACCTGGGCTGCTTCAATAGAACAAGATGCCAAGGAATTGGCTGAAAAGGAATCCGAAAGGGCCGTCATTATGGAAGAACACGAAGGCCTTGTGGATGAACAGATGCGTTCGACTGAAGAGCGTGCAGGATTACGTGCTAATTATTCTCAGAAAGCGAATGATGCTCAAAACCGTCGTCGCTTAGCGGAGGAAATCACCCGATCTGTTGTCCTCAAACAAAATGAATTAATCGAATTGGCTACAGAGATGGTTGAGATGGCTATTGAAATAGCCGACCCGGAGGTGGAATTGCCCAGTGTTGGTGAAGCAGAAAAGCGCTTGCGCGCACTCGAGCGCAGACTCGAAGCCTATGGGCCAGTCAATATGTTAGCAATCGAGCAATATGGTGAATGTGAGGAGAGGCTTTCTTCAATGAAGGACGATTTCAAGACCTTACAGCAACGTCGGAAGCAATTGATTACCATTACCGATAAGTTGGAGGGGCAGCGCAAGAGTCGTTTGCTAGCGGTTCTAAAAGAGGTCAATGAGAATTTCAAGAAGGTCTACAAGCGGCTTTCTGATGGAGGACGAGGTGAATTATTCCTCGAAGACCCTGTGAATCCATTCAAGGGCGGTCTCGACATGTGGGCACAACCGCGTGGTAAGTCGAGTAAGAGCCGACTCCAGGGTCTTTCTGGTGGCGAACAATCGATGGCGGCATTAGCTTTGATTTTCGCGATTCAAGATCACGACCCCAGTCCATTCTACTATTTCGACGAAGTCGACCAGAACCTCGATGCATATAATGCAGAATTGATTGCAGAAATGTGCAGAGAGCGCAGTGAAGCAGCACAATTTATCATGGTAACTCTACGCAAGGTATCCTTGCGTTTGGCCGACCATCACATCGGTATTACCCACGGAGGAGATGGCTGCAGTAGAAGAATCGTCGACTTTGACCGTGAGCGAGCAATCACATTGGGCGAGGCTGCACTCAAAGAGGCAAAAGAAGCTGCAGATGTAAATCACAGCCGTATCGAAGAGGCGAGTAATCAGGCTAAAGATATGCCAAAAGTACCAGAGGCATTGCCAGCACCAAACAGCCTTGGTAATCTTCTAAACCATATCGCACAAGAGGTCGTGGATAATGAGACCAGTGATGAGACCGGTGATGAAATCGATGCAAACTTTTCCTCTATAGTAGAGAGGGCTGAAGACCTAAGTGAAGATATTTCAGAGCGTAGGGAAATCGTCGAAGCACTGCTGGAAGCCGCCTCGCAACAAGAGGAAGTACAGGTTGAAGATAAAGAACAAATAGGTATTGAAGAGGAGGTTTGAACTTGCAACAAGTCCTCCTCGACTCATGGTTCTTGAGACAAGACGTTCTCGATCAACTATTAGCGGCTGAGGAGGATTCTGATGAAGCTGCTCGTTATGCTGACCGTATACAACAGATAGCCGAATCCGAGGAAGCTGAGCATCAAACCTTGATAGATCCATTTGACCGTTCGGTAGCATTGGTTCTCTCTCTGGTCAAGGAAGAGGGTTTAGATCCCTGGAATATCGATTTAGGTGCTTTTTTGAAATTATTCACCGAGCGTGTGCGCAAAGAAGCAAGTGTGCTTGATCTTCCTGCCTGTGGTCGTTTGATCAGACTATCTTGGGAGGTATTACACAATCAAGCAGCGATATTGTTCGAGAGGGTCCAAGCGATTGATTTTAACGAAGAGGAGTTCATGGATTTTGGCTGGGAATCCGATTATGATGATGAAGGCTTTGTCTTCACTCAGACCATATTAGCGGGTGAAGCTGACGAGGTATTACCTAACTTATTCGATGAGCGGGTGCGTAGAAACGAAGAGGGACGGCCAGTTACTCTTGGTGAATTACTTTCTGCTCTAAAAGATGCTTGCGACGACGCCGAGGTGCAAAAAGTTCGTGATGAGAATCGCATTTTACATGCCGAGGAATTGGCAAAGATGCTGAGTTCAGTCGATTCACGAATGCATGATGAAAATCTCGAGAGCGATATTGACATCAGTTGGCGGGCGATGCGTCAAGCAACGAAGCGAATTGGCAAATCCGAGGTTGACTTATCTTCTTTGGGGGAATTCATGCTCGAAGAACTTGCAGCAAAGGGCTTTACAGGAACTGATCAAAGGTCTGAAGCTAAGGTGACCGCATTTATCTCCAGTCTATTCTTAGCCCATCGCGGCTATGCGCAAATATCGCAGAAAGAGGTTCCTGCAGGAGAGATAGTGCTTACAGATCTTTGGCCTGAAGCAACTACTTTTCAAGAGGCCAAGTCTCTAGTAGAATTAAAAAAGAACCCACAGTCAACTTTGCAACAAAGGGCAACTGTGGCAAAAGAGTCACAGCAGAATGCCGTTGACGAGAAATCTGAAGTTGTCGAAGAACTCGATGGATGGCTGGTGGAGTAGAGGGGTGGAAGTATGAACGAGATAGCGTTGGAGACATTATTGGAAGCCACCATTTTCAGTGCCGGCCGTTCGTTGCGTAGCGACGAGTTGTGCGAATTGCTAGGTTACCCTATAGAGGAAGTGAAAGAATCCCTTGAATCATTGATTGCAACCAGCAAAAGGCGGCGGGGGAGTGCGTTACAAATGGTTGAAGTTGCTGGCAGATTTGCAATCGAAGTCAAACCTAGTATCGCCGACCATCTACCAAAGGAGACCAAGTCGGAGATACCGCAAAAATTACTCAAAGCTGCAGCGTTAATTGCTTACCATCAGCCGATGCCACAATCTAGATTGGTGGAATTACTAGGTCAGAAAGCCTATGATCACATCCGGGAATTGGCTCAAGCCGGATTGGTAGACCGTCGTAGGGCTGGAAATACCCGCCGTTTGACTACGACTTTGCGCTTTTCAGAGGTATTCGGCTGCCCGCATACCGATAGAAAAAAGGTCAAACAATGGTTTAGAGATAAGGTAATCAATGCAGGATTGCTTGAAGGGATGGCCGATAAGGTCGCATTAAGGGATGAGCGAATCGATGAGACAGTTCAATCTACACTGCTATTGCAAGAAGAATAATCAGTCTCTAATCTGTTTCAGAGTAGTGCGTATCAACTGTGGAGTTATGGTTTCACTATAGTTTTTGAGAAGCGTAGCGATTTTTTCGATTTCATCACTATTCGCTCCTTCGCTACTTGCCATATTGCGCATGTGCATGCGCATGTGGCCTGATTGAATACCATCAGTCGATAAGGCCCTCATCGCTCCGAGGTTTTGGGCCAAACCTGCAGCGGCCATCACTCCAGCCAATTCTTGGGCGGATTCAACACCAAGCACCTCAAGATTGGCACGGGCAGCGGGATGAATCTTCGAAGCACCACCTACAATTCCAACCGCCAGTGGCACTTCGATTTGACCACAGAGGTTACCTTCGTCGTCTTGCCACCACTCGGTCAGGGAAGAATAGTGCTCGCGACCATGGCTGGCCCAAGCATGACAGCCCGCTTCTACTGCTCTCCAATCCTGGCCACAGGCAAGAGCGATACCGCTGATGGCATTCATCAGGCCTTTGTTGTGAGTCGCTGCTCTGAATGGATCGGCTGCGGCGAAATGGTATGCCTCTAGTATTACGGAGATAATTTCCAATCCTTTCACCCTATCACCGCTATTGTCTATTTCCTCTGGGGTGAAAATAGCACTGGCTCTAGCGATTCTATGGACTGCAAGATTTGAGAGGATACGGAGGTTCACCCTTCCTTTGGTCAATTCAGCTATTCGTGGTGAGATTCTT
>CAUYXQ010000117.1:0-5158 GCA_963577015.1 Candidatus Thalassarchaeaceae archaeon | reverse complement strand
CACCGACAATATAACACAGTCATTACATAGATTATCCAATTCACTCGGCGGATCAATCATGATAGTATTTTCAGGTACCATCATCGGAACTCTCAACGATATATTGGTGATGCCTCTGCGTGAGTCATGGCCCACTTGGCATTGATAGTCGCAGCAGACGGCAAAAATATGGAATTAGCACATAATTTCGCGCAAATTGCTGATCAAATCGGTCATACGACCGATTCGATTGATTTGATGGCATTGGATTGGCCATTGTACACCAATGGCAAGTCTAATTCTGGTTTTGAACCAGAAGATGTCAGAGAGATTATGGCACGTCTAGATGCTGCAGATGCTTGGATAGCAATCGCCCCTGAATACAATGGTTCGATTCCACCAACCCTCAGCAACACAATCGCTTGGATCTCAAAACAAGGTGATGATTTCCGTTCCCTCTTCAAAGGTCGTAAGGTTGGATTAGCCACTCACTCAGGCGGGGGCGGTCATCGTTTAATCCCGGCAATGCTCTCACAGTTCAATTATCTAGGTGCGGATGTATTAGGTCGCTCCCTAATCTCAAATAAGTCCAGACCCATTAATCCCGACACCATAAAAGCGATTATCGGGGGTCTTTGCCAATGAGCAGAAGAGGAGTGAGGATGATTGCACCAACCCATACAGTGCTCGAGGGCGGGGGTTTCCAAGTTCGTCGCCCAGTTGCAATGGGTCAACTGATGAGTCCATTCCTATTGCTCGATGAGATGGGGCCAAAGAAATATGGCCCCGGCGAAGCAATCGGTGCGCCCTGGCATCCTCATCGCGGTTTTGAGACTGTGACCTACATGTTAGAAGGCGAGATGAATCACGAGGATAGTGCTGGTAATTCGGGAAAGGTATCCGCGGGGGATGTTCAGTGGATGACCGCAGGAAGAGGCGTCATCCATTCGGAATTACCAAGCGATAAAATGATGAAGGAAGGTGGTTTGATGCATGGTTTTCAAATCTGGGTAAATCTGCCAGGCAAAGATAAGATGATGGCGGCGCGCTATCAAGAAATTTCTGCTTCACTATCACCCTGTGTCGAAAGAGATGGAATTTGGGCTCGAGTCATTGCTGGTGATTGTCTCGGGGTATCTTCAAAGATTGATACCGTGATTCCCATCGTTTACATCCACGCGAAGTTCGATGCCAGTGCACAATTGATTCAGGCGATTGATAAGGGACTAAACGGAATGATCTATGTCTTTGCAGGAGAATTAGAAATCGGTGGCAAATCGGTTGCCGATGGTAGTCTTGCGATATTGGATGAAGGTGATGAGGTGGTAATCAATAGCAAAGGTGGCGCTGAGTGCCTCATTTTAGCAGGTCCTGAGTTGAATGAACCAATCGCAAGATATGGACCATTCGTGATGAATACCCGCGAGGAAATCTCTCAAGCGATTGACGATTATAATAATGGGTGCTTGGTTTGAGAGACTAGAAACTAAATTTGTCATTGAACAAGATTGCCGAAGCGTGCCGATGCGCTCATATATTGGAGGCAGGTCGGCCAAGCGTTACCATGAAGCGAGGTTCACGTTCTTGGAAAAAAAGTGGCCAGCAACGATGGAAGTGGCGTAAGAAGAAGCTACGTCGCCGAAAGCGTGCACGGCGCCAGTCCAAGGCTTGATTCGTTGATGGGTTTCAACGGGAGTATAGTATAACCTGGTAGTACTGCGGGCTCCAGTTGCACGGGAATGACGACAGGTGTTTGCTGATAGTTGATGATCAACTGGAATGCCGACCCGTGTCTCGCACCGAACATCCACGCACATGAATGTGTGCGGGGCCCAGAAGATATCCGCAAGTCGGGGTTCAAATCCCTGTGCTCCCACCTGATTCGTTTGTCCGTTTGATATTCGTACTACTGCGTAGCATCTAGTCATCTTCTTGTTCAAAGACCATCATGACTGAATCAAACCTTAGAAAAGCATTCAAGATATGCTGAATCCTTGTGATTCTTCATCTCGACTAAAAAATTAGGATTGTACCCAAGTTGAAAAGGTGGACGCGCATCAGCCTAACATGCGTGGCTATTCACAGCGTGCGATGAACATACAACCTACGGGTGTTAGGAAGATGTTCGATATGGCTGGTGATGATGTTATTTCATTTGGTTTGGGTGAACCGGATTTCCAGCCCCCTGCAGTTGCAATCGAGGCTTTTTCCGAGGCCATGAGAGCGGGCCATAACAAATATACTACCACTGCAGGTCTTCCCGCACTACGTGCAAAAATCGCTGAATCATGGCATCATCTCGATGACTCTGTCGACGAATCCAATGTCTGTATGACCATGAGCGGAACCAATGCATTACTCAATGTTTTCAACACCCTTGTCGACCCGGGGAAAAATGTGCTATTGCCCGAACCTTATTTTCCACTCTATGGTCCTGATGTGCGATTGGTAGGAGGCGAGGCTCGATTCTATCCCTGTTTATTCGATAATGAATTTGTGCCGACAATCGAGAACTTGGAAACCCTCGTCGACGAGAATACGGTGGCGATTCTCTACAACTTCCCTTCCAACCCCACAGGTGCTACAATCAATGTCGAACAACGTGATGAATTGCTAGCATTTGCCCAGCGCCACGATCTCTGGATAATTACCGATGAGGTCTATGACCGCATCGTCTTTGAAGGTGAGCACGTGAGTTTTGTAGGCACAGATCCCGACCGTGTAATCCTGATAAATTCCTTTTCCAAAACCTATGCCATGACCGGTTGGCGAATCGGCTATATCATGTGTGCGAATCAGGAAGCGATTAATCAATTTATCAAGATTCAATATTATATTACAGCATGTTCGAATGATGCCATGCAACATGCTGTGCTGACCGCCTTTGATGAAGCGGCGGATTATCCCGATATGATGGCACAGGAATTCAAGGCACGTTGTGATTTAATCGTCACGAGATTGAACGCGATGCCAGGGGTTCAGTGCCACAAGCCAAAGGGTGCGTTCTACGTCTTCCCCAAGGTCGACGTTCCCGGGATGAGCAGCGAAGAAATCGCCATCGAATTACTAAAGGGTGGTGTTCTTTGCTCGCCAGGAACTGCCTTTGGTGCCTCTGGCGAGGGACACTTGCGCTTCGCATATACCATCTCTCGCGAAGATATCAGTAGGGGAATGGACAAGACCGAAACCGTTCTCCGCGCCCTTAGGGGCGAATGAGATGTGGACTGAAATCGCCTTATTTTTTTGCGGTGCCGTCATCGGTCATCTCGTTCCGCGCATGACGTGGTTGGTATTACCGCGTTTTGAATCTTGGAATCAGCAATTCCCTCCACATCCAGAACCGATTCCTGTTGATGAATATTTGACTCAACGGGTGCTAAATATGCGTACATTCAATCGTCTAAGCATTGTTTTCGCTATGATTCCTTTAGGTTTTGGCTTAGCTAGTTTAGTCTATGGCAGTCTTGGTTTGGGTTTAGGTATGTGGATGACCTCTTGTTGGACCTTGCTCGCTAGGGTTGTTGGTCTACTCGACAAAGGTTCACCTTGGAATATTGAAATGGCTCAGGAATTGCAGTTGGTTCGCAATTCCAGTGTTTCAGAGGACAGATGTTGTAATTCAGCGATGCCTGTATGGCAAGTGATGGCGGTTCGTTGTAGTGCCTGCAATGAGATTCTTCTTTCCAGAGCCAGACCTGATTTAGGCCGGCCACGCAGTGATGGTTTTGTCAAAGGAACCTTGCGTTTAATCTTGAGCGAAGGTCACCCATTGGCGCGCAGTGCCTCAGCCGAACATGTCGGTAAAACCCTGAAATGATTCTTCTTCTTGCTCATCATCAATACTTGATGGTTCAGGTATTGTTGATTGTTCATCGATGAACGAAAACGCTTCTTCTTCATTTTCGATTTCGGGTAAAACCGGAGGGGTGATTATCTCTTCCTCAGCACTGTCGGATTGGGATTCCTCCTCATCTTCCAGTTCGTCACTCTTTTCCATCCACTTTGGAGGAGGGCCCGAACCTCCCCCAAGCGCTGCGAGGGTGGTAAATGCTGCAAGAGGCATGACCGCAAGTGCAGTGAGTAAATCTAGGAAAGATGTCTCGGGAATATTCTTGATATTAAGCCAGTTTTCGAATATTTGTTGCTCAAGGTCGATCGAGCCCGAAATATCCGCCCCCATCCATGAGATTACCAACAGACTAGCGATTCTTCCCAAGAGCCAAAGGACGAGAACCGGGGCTAGCCATGAAATTCTAGTCACTGAAATCAACCAACGTCTGGTAAATGCTGCAAGTCCAATATTTCTTTTAGCAAAGGCCGGAAATATTCTCATCACCAAGATCAGGACGACCAAGTAAACCCCCAGCGCCATTTCCAAGCGTCGATTAGAACGCATTAGTTCATCGGGTAGGAATATTATCAGGCATAGAGGTGTGATGACTAATAATAATTGGAAAGGGATGGCCAATAATATGAGACCGCCATGTGTTGCTATCAAACCATGTTCATTTCGCATCCTATCATATACCACTGATGTCAATTGTCCATGGGGAGATTCGATGTAATCTTTTTTGGCCTTACGTAAGGCCGAGGCATCACGGATATTACGGCTGATGCCAAGAGCGGCTCGCCAGCCACCTCTCTCGGTAACCCACACCGGGGAATATCCGCCGATGATAAGGGCGAGTAATAGTGCCAGAAAACCATAAATCAATGAGGCGGTGATTATCCAAGGGATCATTTCTTGTTCTAGTGAAAGTGTGAAGTGTTCATCGTCATAGGAGAATGCAAAAAGGTATGTTATCGAAAAAGCTGCCATTGGTGTGAGAAATATTTGACAAAAACCAATTGTCGTCAACCAAATTCTCGCAGTCAGAGATCCTTTCAATCTCTGACTGCTCATGTGCACTGCTCATTCCATACATCTCTCAAAGGTTGTGTAAGCCGGGTCTCTTATCGAAGCGATTAGCACCATCGCTGACTAAGTCCGTGATTGCCCCCGTGGGACAAATGAAGGCCACCTTCATATGCCGACGCAGTGTCGACGCATATGTTGGCCATGTCACGCACAGCGATACCCATAGTTCTCCTGCTTCTGGCACAGACCCTACTGGTGTTCAGCCAGTCGGTTGTTGCAACAGATGGTCGCGGCGGAACCAATGACGATTTCAAAGTTGAA
>CAUYXQ010000116.1:0-5222 GCA_963577015.1 Candidatus Thalassarchaeaceae archaeon | reverse complement strand
TGATTCAGTGAGCGCCCCTTGGTGAACCTCCTCTGGATTCCGACCCCGATATTAGCACCCTCCTTTTTTGGAATCATCCAAGCGTAGCCGCCAGGTGCGCACGAACCGAAGTGTAATTCAACTGCATCGGCAAAGTCCCCGTTCATCAAACAGAATTTCACTGGTATATTCAGCGATTTATCCTGCCAATAAGTTGTGCGCAGAAGGTCGTTATGTCCGCCAGCACCAACGATTATTTTTGCTGATAATTCCCGGCCATCTTTGAGAATAACCTCATTGTTTTTTACCGCTACTACCCTTGTGCCAAGAAGGTATTGAGCCCCTCTTGCTTTAGCCAATTCAACCAGTGCTTCATCATGTCTAACCCGGTCGAGGATTACCCCCTCAAAACGAAATTTCAGGGGTTTCTTTGACGGCGGAACCAATTGCATTTCATCGATGGTTCGAGATATAGCATCATCTGGGGTCTGAAAGAGGTCGTCGATATCGGGAACAGCAGGGCAGAGGCGTTTCATCTCGGCATTGCTTGGCACCAGTTCTCCACATTGAAGTGGGGACCCAATCGGATCTCGACCATCTATTACCAGTACATCTGCTCCACCTTGAGCGAGATAACGAGCGGTGGTACTACCGGCAGGTCCACCGCCGATAACAATGACATCCCAATTAGATGGCAACTCAACCATGGCATCAGGCATGCACTATGGTGTGGGTTTCTGTTCTTGATGCTGACCATCGAGTACTGATTTGGCTGTAATTACTGATAGCAAAGCGGTTGATTGAAGTCATATCACCATCCAGAGGGTTTCATGCAAGACGATGAAGAGGCTGTCAGCCCGGTTATCGCTACGGTTCTTCTTCTTGCGATTACAGTGATGCTGAGCAGCATGGTATTCATTTTAATGACCTCTTCGCTTTCCTCGGTTGAGAAGCAACCGCCGGTGGCCAAGGTCTCAGTTAGAGCGCTTTCCAATGGTTATGATGTGGTGAAGATTACCTATCTCGATCAACAATTGGATCCGGCCAAGGTCGAGTGGAGTTTGATTTCAACCAATGCTTCAATCACCATGAGTGGATGGACCAATGATGCCGATGTTTATGGTGCGATAGGCACCGATATCTCATTCCATGACCGCGACGCTGGATGGTCGGTGTCGAGCGGTGATTATTTTGTAATAGATTGTGCCAATATTGGTTGTTCTGATGGGACTTGGCGTTTTAGATTGATAGACCGCGGCTCAGGTAATGTGATGGTGGATTTCACTTTGCCAGCAGTATAAAGTCAACCGCCGATAAAGGACATTTCAACCCGTGGCGCCTCGGTTTGGCCGCGCAATTCCGAATAGGCATCATCACGACCTTCCCAGATGCTCTTGACCGCTTCGGCGATTTGCTCATCACTCGCTCCAAGGCGGATAAGGCTCCGTAAATCATGACCTTTGCTAGCGAATAAACAGGTGTATAGGCTACCATCTGCTGAAATACGTGCACGGTTACAATTGCCGCAAAAAGGACGAGAAACCGATTCGATAAAGCCGATCTCCTGACCAGCAATGTGGAAACGGCGCGCAACTTCACCGATATATTGCGGGGGCATCTCTTCTAATTCACCAAGCATTTTACGCATCTGTTCTCCAGTGACCACATCATCTAGACGCCAGTGATTGGTCTCCCCTACGTCCATGAATTCGATGAAACGGACGATGACTCCAGTATTTGCAAAGTAATCAACCATCTCTCTAACCGAGTGCTCGTTCACATCGCGCTTGACAACTACATTCACTTTCACCTGCATTCCAACCTCCAGTGCAGCATCGATGCTCGCTAGCACCTGTGCCGGCGATGCATCGCTATCAGCCATCTTGCGAAAGGTATCTTCGTCTATGGCATCCAGGGAGACGGTCACTCTCTTTAGACCTGCATCCCATAACTTCTGCGCCATTCCCCCCAGTAGAATCCCATTGGTGGTCATCGCCAAGTCCATCCCCTTCGGCATCATCTCAATCAAGCGTTCTATATCTCTGCGCAATAGTGGTTCGCCCCCGGTCAGCCTGATTTTTTTAAGCCCTAGTGGAATTAAGGCCACAGTCAATCGAGTGATTTCCTCATAACTGAGAATCTCAGATTTTGGCAGGAATACATGATTGGAAGCGAAGTGTTCTCTCGGCATACAATAGGTGCAACGAAGATTGCAACGGTCGGTTAGCGAGATGCGCAAATATTGCAGCGGGCGTTCTCGCCCATCCCGAAGCATGATTGGCCATTGGCGACGATGTAATGAATCATCTGGATGGGTTCATGTGCTCTTTCTTCAAGGCAGGACTAGGTGCAGAGACATGAGCAGTGATATCATCACCGTCTTTACCTCCGAATTGAAGGGTGAATTGGAATTACCTTGCTCAAAAAGCCATGCGATGCGTTGGTTGATATTAGCAGCAACCGACCCTACTCCAACACGTATCATCATGTCTGAAATAGGCGAGGATGTAACTTCTATGATCGGGTGCTTGGAAAAATTAGGCATCCGCTACGAATCCGAAACGGTTTATGGTGGAAAATTCGTCGAACCGAGCACGGTATTAGATGTTGGAAATAGTGCTACAACATTGCGTTTTTTGATAGCCCAGTGTGCTACTTGTGATTTCAAGGTGAACTTAGATGGTGATGATTCTCTCCGTCTTCGTTCATCGAGGGGCTTGTGTCTGCCATTGTCACTTGAGGGTGAGAATGCCCCACTTTCTTCCGGTTCAACTACCATCGCGCAATATCTAGAAATAGATGTTAGTGAATCTTCACAATTCCTATCTGCATTATTATTGGCCACACCGCGAATGGATGGCCCGCGTCGTATTTCTACAATCGGCCGTGCCGTCTCAAGGCGACACTCCGACCTAACCTGGCGCTTATGTCAAGAGACAGGAGCAAAACATTGGGGCCAGCCTTGGTCGGTCAATTGTCCAGATGAAGTATTCATCCCAGCCGATGCTTCGATGATGGCTTTTGCATTATTAGCTGGAATAGAAGTGTCAAATCCGCCTAGTTATGGTGATTCGCTTGGCCATGAGGTTTTATTTCAAAGCGCTGATGTCTACGATTTACGTGATGCTAACGACTTGGTTCCGCCGCTTGCAGCTCATCTTTGTTTGACTAGCGGCGGCGTAATCAGAGGTGCTGCACATGCTTCATTGAAGGAATCTAATCGTTTATCGAGAACCGTGGAATTATTGCATTCTTTTGGCCTTGAGATCGAACAAAACGCTGATGGCTTTGACATTCGAGGTAATCAAAAACCACTCCGGCCTACAAAAGTAGTCAAGACTCATGGTGATCACCGTTTACAGATGACTGCACTAATTCTTGGCTTGCAAGTAGGCGCTCAAATCGAGGGGGCAGAGCTTCATCGAATCGCTTGGCCCTCATTCATCGAACAATTATCTGCTCTCGGTGCTAATATTCAGCCATGACGACCAAAGTGATGGTCGAGGGCATCAAGTGGAATCCGCATCGCGGTTGGCCGACCATGAACGCATGCCCACGGATTGGGAATGCGCCGCATATCCTCCAACAAGCGGCGCATTTCAGCAAGGCTTAGTTTTTCATTTGCTTTCACTGCACCCCGGCAAGAGCGCATGAAGGCCAATTCATCCTTTACATTTTCAACCGATTCTAGGACCCCGCCATCTTGGGAGAGATCTAAGAGCAAATCGTGGACGAATGGTCCGACACTATCACTGTTCAGGAGGTTTGGAGCTGCGGTTATACTCCATTCATTGGAATCATTAGCAAAGATAAAACCGAGTTCGGATAATACGTTTTCCGCCGCAGCCATCTTAGCCAATTGTCGAGTATTCAATTCGATTGGAATAGGTGTGATTCGTGGTTGTGAAATCCACAGTGAGTCATCGTTTCTCAATCTCTCATAACGGATTCTTTCGTGTAGAGCATGCTGGTCAACAATCAGTAATTCATCATCGGATTGGACCATGATATATGAGTCTGCGAATTGGGAAAGGGGTTCCATCACTGGTAAATCATTGATGATGGCACCAAGTGGATCCTCGTGATCAGGTCTCTTGGTATCATGTCCTGCATGACGATGCAATTCCCTTTCCGCAGAGGATAAGGCCGGAGCTATTGGGCTTTCTCCGGTTAGGGTTTGCTGGGTGATTGGCGAGGAAGATACCGGGCGATTTGCACTGTTAACCGATGCAGGTGCTTCTGCTTTTTCCCCTTCTAGTGAGAGTTGTGATGAGGCATTAATCGCCCAGGATGGGCGTTTTTCGGCATTGTGAGTTTGTGGTGCCGTGGTTGGTGCTAATCCAGTTATAGGTGCGATTGTTCCACTGGCTTCCGGTTGGGTAGGAATCTTAGCAAGGGTGTGCGCAATCGCCCTTTCTAGACGCTCCAATACCCGCCAAGAATGTTTGAAACGCACCTCTCTTTTAGTTGGATGAACATTGACATCGACCTCGTCATTTGGTAAGTGTAGATTTAGAATTGCTACCGGGTGCCTGCCCTGCATCAATCTGGTTTTGTATCCGCGACGAATGGCTTTGAGAAAGGGCTGGGTTGCTACCGGTCTCGAGTTGATCAATATGTGAATATCATCACCGCGCCCACGCGAAATATCAGGGGTGCTAATCCATCCACTCCACCTTTCATCACCTGGTGCTTGCTCATCATCATCGGGTTTTTCAAGGGTTATCAGACTAGACGCCTGCCCACCTAAAAGGTCGAATAAACGGTCACTTGCATCCTCTACCGCCGGAATATCGAGTACAATACGAGCATCGTTACTGAGCTTGAAGCCGATGTGTGCATTTGCCATCGCATGATCGACGACGATGTCGACAATCTTGCTAGCCTCTGTCGCTGGTCGACGTTGAAATGCCAATCTTGCCGGCTGATTCTTGAAAAGAAAGGAGACCTCGATTCGTGTGCCTTCGGCCATGCCGCAAGTTTCTAATTCGCCGCGATGACCATCATTCATTGAAATAGAATTACCAGTTTGACCCTTGGGTCTACTCGATATCACCATTTGACTGACCATGCCGATGCTGGCCAAAGCCTCGCCGCGAAATCCCAAGGTCGAAATCTTGGCCAAATCATTTTCGTTGGCGAGTTTACTGGTCGCATGACGGTTTAAGGCCAGTGCTAGATCATCTGAATGAATGCCAGAACCGTCATCACCGACAGATATCAAATCAAATCCACCGCGTTCG
>CAUYXQ010000115.1:0-5244 GCA_963577015.1 Candidatus Thalassarchaeaceae archaeon | reverse complement strand
AGTTCAATCACACTATTCATACTGACTTGAAACAAACTCTCCGCCGGTGAGGCCATATTACGCCCACCATCGTCCCATGATGTAATACCATCATGTTTCATCCATGTGACCGTATCCTCAACCCAACGGCCATCGGTAAAAATAGGGTGAATACTCAAATCGACGGTACCGCTACTTTCGAATACGTTCAAAATTAGTTTGGCGTCGGTTACCGCTGAATCCGAATGCATTCCCAAATCACTCATTCGCAAACGAAGATAGGTATTCTGTGCCTTATTGCCGCTGGTTCCAGCCGTGAGGTAATTCAAATCATAATTGCTATTTTTTCCAGAGGTCGAGTCGTTGACAAAAGCGTCTTCGAGAGTGTCCTCATCGAGACCAAGGTTGTCGATATTGACGAAAAGGGTTGCTGAACCATCACCATTGTCGGTGATATCGTGGTTTGGTAAATCAAAATAGCCTTCTATCCAATCTCCTATTGCCCCAGTAGGACCAATCGAGCGTAGTCGGTAGAACATGGTTCGCCCGTCAAGCAAAGGATTTGTAAGAGGAACCTGTAAGCTACCGGTGCTTCCTGCAGAGGTGAAGAGGGATTGGTTGGCTATTGAATTCCAGTGCCAAATACTATCATCACTGTCTAACCAATCACTTGAATTCGAAAAGTGAACCTCGATATTACTACCGTTGTGTGAATTCCAGGTCACCAAGGGAGTGACGTCAGCTGCGAGCACTAGATTGGTATCCATCAATGGCTTACCATCTTCTATGAAATCAGGAACCATTGTCCCACTGTCACCGGGGGCGCTCGCCGTGTATTCGATTGTGAGGAATGGGCGATCGTTACCGGCTGCTTCTCTTGTAGAACAGGAATATTCAGTATTAGTGGCGGTGATGACGAAACCTATTGTGCTAGCGTTTTCCTCAGCTGCATCTTGAGCAAACCTAGTGACATTGAATTCGATGATACTCGAGGTGGAATATAACACCGGCAATTCCCAATCACTACGATCTGCCGTTCCATCGGCACCAGCGGCATCCCAAGGGGTGTTGTTTTCAGATTCACCCCAATTTGAATAATGTTCTTCCCAAAAAGGGCTGAGGCGGGCGGCATACCCGTGAATAGACCCCGCCGTATTGGCAGTAGATGTGCAAATAAGCCCCAATGTCGCAGATTGAATACTATCTCCAGTCGTTAAAGAAAAGGAGAATTCCATAATAATTCTCGATTCATCGCCGCCGTTTACACCAAGAACCACAGCCGGTGATTGTCCGTTATTCTTGCTCTGAACCAACGAATCGATAGCGTTGTCCTTGGTCGGGTTAACCGTTTGAGTTACATAGATTGGAGCGTTACTTTCATCGAGATTATCACTCCATGTTTCAACAAGTTCAGATTTAACCAAATCAGCAACCAAGAACATGAGTATTATCAGCAGGGCCTTGGACAGTACTTTCTTGTCGGGACTATTGGATCTCATTGGGCTCACGCTGCCATGGACAGTGGAGGTATAGGTCCCTTTCGGCTGGCCACCCGTAGGGTGGCCGTGAACATCATGATGATTTTGCCTTCAAGCCAATGTTCATGAGCGACCGCCAATCATCCCGGTCAGATGAGCGAACTATGGGTCGAGAAACACCGTCCCCGTACGGTCGATGAGATTCGCGGACAATCAGCAGTAGTGCAAAGATTGAGCGTTTACGCCACATCAGCAAGTTTCCCTCACCTCTTATTTGCCGGGCCACCAGGTACCGGGAAAACCACTGCTGCAATGGCCTTGACCAGAGACATATATGGAGCGGATTTTCGGCAAAATCTATTGGAAATGAATGCCTCTGACGAAAGGAAGTTGGAAAGCATTCGCACAAAGGTCAAACAATTTGCTAGAACCAAGCCATATGGCCAAGCATCATTCAAGGTTATCTTCCTCGATGAGGCCGATGCATTAACCCACGATGCCCAAGGCGCACTTCGTCGAATCATGGAACAATACGCCGAGACCTGTCGCTTTATTCTCAGTTGTAATTATTCCTCAAAAATCATCGAGCCCATCCAATCGCGTTGTGCTGTGTTCCGCTTCAGACCATTAAGCGATGCCGATGTCAATAATCAGGTCTGCCACGTAGCAAAAATCGAAGGTGTAAAACTCGATGAAGATGCTGCTGAAGCTTTGGTTCGCATCAGCCAGGGCGATTTGCGAAAAGCCTTGACTGCCCTACAAGTAGCTGCTGCACTAGACAATGAGATCACCCGAAAATCAATCTACGAAACCAGCGCTACAGCACCACCTGAAACCCTTCACCAGTATCTGATGGCTTGCCGTAAAGATGGCTTCCATGCGGCAAGACGTCGGGCCAGAGAAATCCTCGATCGCTATGGTCTAGCCGGAACTGATTTTGTCAACCAACTCCACCGTGAATTATACAATGCCGATTTCCTTTCCGAAGAGCAAAAACTGGACCTTACCGAGTTGATGGCTGAAATAGATTTCAGGCTGGTCGAAGGTGGCGGTGAAGCCATCCAACTAGATGCGCTTACCGCACGTCTTTCGACCACACTTTCATGATTCTAGAATCTCTTTGTGAGCAAGCAATATACGACTCAACAAATCACTGATTATAATTCGTTCATTATCAAGACGTTGACGCTGCCTCCTGCGGCTTCGAATAAACTCTGCAAGAGGGGTCCAGCACAGAACATCATCTAGTAGTGACATTAATCACTTGGTTTGTCCAACCCACCATGTCTTTTTCGGTGGGGGAGGTGAGTGAAAGTGAAAGTGATTACTACTCGACCTCAGGTTCGACAATCAACAAATCCCACTCCAAGGTTCTTGGATTAACCCATGGGTCACCTTGTTCGACAATGTCGATTATTACACGGTAGGTGCCAACTTCGAGATCAGAGGGTAAGGCATAAGCGTGGCCAGAATCTGAATCTGGTCGAGGCATTAACAAGGTTCTTGTATCACCGCTAATTCCAGAGAAAACCGTGTCATCAAAGGATAATTCCTCCGTACTACTGATATTGGCTAAAGTCACAGTAAAGGTGGTATTACTTTGTTCTGAATTGTCGGCAAATGACATCACCAACCAGGACTGATTATATCCTTGCTCTAAAGTGATTACAGTTCCCGCAGCCATAGTGAAATTGTAGCCCTCATCTCCAGATTCGCTGACGATTCCCCATTGTCCTGAAATAGTTGGTGAGGCGATATCACCGAAAGGTGGATTGATCAATAAAAAAGAGAGAGATAACCACACAAAGACATAGAGGAAACCCGCTTTGAACCAAGTTCCCTTCTTATATAATTCTGTGAATTTATTAGGCATCAACGTACGGTGTATTGTTGGAATCAATACAATGCAAAGCAAAGGCAGAGCATAAAGAATATCGGTCTTTGAGCGGTCGACACTACCCATCACCACATAGCGCATCAATAATGCGATTACGCAAGAAAATGCGATTACCAACCACATAGAGGCGGTCTCAGCTTTCTCTTTGGCAACGTGCTTTACCGGATCAAAAGACTCGATGCCCATATCAGCACCAGTTCGACGTATCTTCTTCTCAGCGTCAGGGTCGCGCTTACTACGCTCGGTAGAAGCCGCGGCCATGGCAGTCGAGATGTCGACCATAGCCGCTGCGGGACGTAGTCAGTGGATGAAGGCTTGGGTGCTGGCAAAGTAGCCGATTCATTCAAAGAGCAAGCCTTGCACGCCCACTTGCAATGCCGGGGTGGCTTAGTTGGTGGAGCGTCGGACTCATAGGGCAGTTCTTAGGAACATATGAGGCGCAAAAGCCCCCTCGAATGTCTGAGACATCCGAAGGTCGCGGGTTCAAGCCCCGCTCCCGGCACCAGTAGTAAAACCGCTTGACTGAAAGCGTGCTACGTGCGGAACAAAACGCCGTTTTTGTTCACGTGGAATTAACCGAAATATTGACGTTTTTTGCGTTAGTAAAATAGTGCTAAAAGTGGCACTTTTATTTCTGATGCCTACCGTCTGAAACAACGATGCTGATTATTCGTTCTTCTTTGATATATTCAAAGTCATGTGAACGAGATTCTGTGATATCGATAATCTCATCTCTTAGCCGATTTACGATTGAACGATGTACATTTATATAGACATAAGAAGCAATCAACATTGGTGCGATTAATGTCACAAATAGAAGAAACCAAATCCACAATATGATAATTGCTGAGTTTAGAGAAAAGCCAGATTCAGCATTAGCTCCAATCCAAACTGTCTCAATAATAGGTAATATGATTCCTATTCCCAAAGCACCACTTATTATTGTAATAGTATTATCACCGAATAGAGACAGTGTCTTATCACTAGATACTCTGTATAATTCTAGATCTTGTAACAGTTTGAAAAACAAGACAATTGAAGCGATTGCTGGAGCAAATAACCAAACTAGAGCCCCACGAATATCAAGTACTTCATTTACGTCATTGATTCCTCCCTCTACGGTAGATTTCATTAATTGAGCTAGCAGAAAAAAGGCGGTTGTTAAGGGATATAAGGAAAAATTTACTGAAGAAAACAATTTCTCTTTGCCTTGAAGTTTATTCAATTCTCTTTTTTGTGTATCGAATCGGATAATGATATTGTCCTTTGGAAGATTATAGATTACGTATTGACTAATCATAGTAGATGATATCTTGCCCACAATCCTCCAAACTACAAGTCCCGTAATCAACGACAACAATAGAAGAATTCCGTAAAAAGTTGCATGAAATAATAATGAAAGAACGCTAATTACCAATATAAAATAACCTGCAATTCCAAACTTTTTCCTTACCTCCACATCTAATTGACCATCTCGTTGACTGTCAGAAGCAAGTGTTGGTAATGAGACGGGGCTGGGAGTAGATGCAGAAACGGCTATCCACTCTGAACCAGTCCACATAAATTGTCCATCTTGACTCATGATTGGGCCGCCCATATGTGTGATAGGAGCCTGCATAAACATCCTACAAGGTATCAATTAGGTTAAGCCACCGGCAAAACACCGGTTTCCAAGCCTTTCAGGTATGGTTCACGGCGGGTTGAGGTTGGGTTGAGTAATACGTAAGGATATTACATTAGCAGTTTCACCGAGATTACTATGAAACAAGTGTCTGCACTGTTTTTTTGTCTGATGATGATGACCATGAGTCTGAGTGGTTGTTTGGATTCAGATGAAGAAGAAGATAGTGAACAAATCGAATCCGGCTTGATCAATAGTACAAGCTGATT
>CAUYXQ010000114.1:0-5263 GCA_963577015.1 Candidatus Thalassarchaeaceae archaeon | reverse complement strand
AACTGGACCATTCAACAGGTGATGAATGACACGCCGATATTGAGATTTTCTAGAATTCCCGTATTTGGTACTGATATCGACGACCTCAAAGGTTTTGTTATTCGCTCCGAAATTCTTACCGCGGCAAGCAGAGATAACTGGACGGTTACACTGAGCGAATTGGTGAAGCCTTTGGAGAAGATGAATCAAACCGATAGCGTTGACCAAGCACTGGAATTATTTCTCGCTAGAAGAGTGCAGATAGTTGCAGTCGTCGATGAATTTGGCGGCACCGCTGGTATTCTTACCATGGAGGATGTTATCGAAACCCTGCTTGGCGAGGAAATCGTTGATGAATTGGATGAAGTCGAAGATATGCGTGAATTAGCCAAGGGTTTCTCTGGTATTAAGAGTGAAGAGTGAGTTGTTTTTTCAACCACGATTCAACTAATGCATCTCTATTTTCGTCGACATTACTCATGCTATGAGTCAAACCTTCTACTATGTGTGATTCGACGTCCAGTCTATCTTCTAAGACATCGATCAATAATTCGAAATGCAACGGACTAAGCACCTTATCATTGGGTGCTTGAAGTATCAATAAGGGGCAATTTGGCACACCCCATGCAGGCAATTGACTATCTTCCCATTTGAAAGGAATAGTCTCAGGGTGAATTACTTTCCATGCCCTGAGCAGTCTTTTTTTCAAGGGTATCCTCAGAAATGACAGCGAAGTAGTCATACTGCGAAAGACTTCTGGGTAAGAGGTCATCGGTGATTCTAGAACCGCACCTTTCACCGACTTATTCCACCATGAATTATCGCAAATTCTACTGGCTGCGAAGATGATGAATGCACCCATACTGTGGCCATAGAGATAGACATCGCTTACTAAATCTCTATCGATACAATCAGCCATCAATTGGTCGAGATCATCAACAACTTTCATCGATGTCCACTCCTTGGTATCATCTCCGTCGCCATGATTGCGATATTCTAAAGCCATGGTATGCATACCCATTCCGTGGAACTCTCTCAGTAGATGGCCCATGCGTGCAGTCGATGAACTCCAGCCATGAAGGCAAATCATCAACGGTGCTTTACCCTCTTGTAAACGTAGTTTGCCGTTAACAGGAAAGCCATCGCGCGTAGTTTGCACCTTGAGCCAGTGCTCATCATCAAGGGCTTCTTTTCTATTTGGGGGGCCTGATAGAAAGCGAGCGGTTAGTAACTCCATTATCAGAAGATATGACCAAATAACCACTGCTAATAGTGCCCCAAGGAGATAACCCCTGCCTAGCAATATGAGTGTAAATGCAACTACCGTACTGATAATCACGATGGTTTGAGCCCTTGTATAGGTCGCCTTGCGATCCATGAGGTATGCACTACTCACTTCTTTGGAACTTTCTCAGTAGACTTTTTTGCAGACTTCGCCGCGGTTTTCTTCTCTGCCTTTACACTCTCGGCATCAGTTACAGCCTTAGCTTCTTTTTCAGCAGCTTTTTCCTCGCGCGCTTCCATCCTCTTCTCGTATTTATCACCGAAATCGCCTAAGCCCTCTAGGCGTGCTAGCCATCCGGTTTCCGAACCGGTTGGGGTGTGGGTTATCAAATACGAATTAAATAATAAATCGAAAAGTCCTTGATCCATCTCATGGTTTCTCTTTATAGACCAGTTCGTAAACCAAAGTATAATCAATATTGCTCCGATAATGAACCAAACCAATGCAGACTTGCTCTCTTGGATATCTGCCATGTTTAATGCAACTAGGCCTATCCCCATGAGGCTCAACAGACCCAATGAACTATTCATTAAACTGTGAATGAAGAGAGGACTATTGCCTGTGGCATTGATGAATTTGGTTCTCGAAACGAATTGGCCAACATTTCTTCCAGCCCAAATAGGTAGGACAAAAGCATTGAGTATAATTGTGACTATTGCTCCTATCAACATATAGGTCGTAATACCGGTGCCTCCACCGCCACTATCATACATTAGTAGAGGTAATGAGCCAATAATCAATCCGAAATTGACAACGAAATTCACGAACCAACAAATATAGCGAGGTATTTTTCCAGCTAATTCAACATCTTCTGGTAAACCTTTCGGCCTAGGTCCTCTTGAGGCCCTTTTGGCCTTTGCCGGTTTTGCTGCCTTTGCCGGTTTTGCCACCTTGGCTACTGCCTTGGCAACCATAGGTTCTGCCATTGGTGGCACTAATGCAGAAACCTTTGACTCATCTGTGCTATCAATATCTTTTGACTTGTCTAATAATCCCATTGTTTCACCTCAACTGTAGATTTCCCCTACTGCTCGATATGTATCGAATTCTGCCGATGCAAGAAATGTCGAAACTGCCTCATCGGGCATTCCACCCAATCTAGAATCGACAATAGCAAAGAATTTGCCGCGCATCTCTTCATTTGCTGAAGAAGGATTACCACCAACCTCGCGATAGGTATCGAACTCCTCGCTCTCCATAAATTCACTGACGATGTTTTCGGGTAAATGATTACCTAGTAAATCGTCGACAATAGCGACAAATGCAATAAAAATATCCTCGCCATCATCTTCTTCAGCCAGACTTGGCGTTGCTTCTACTGCCACTTTTCCTTCGTCGGATGATTGCCCGGATATCATGCCCTGGAGCATTTTTCTATCACTCATCAACTCTTTTAGAATCGGACGCATCTCCAGCATCGTATCCTTATCACCGCTTTCTTTTGCAACTTGGAATTCAGGTTTGAGACGGCGTAATTCATTCTCGACTATTTTTAATTGCTCAGCAAGATCCTCACTGCCATCTTCTTTGTCTACCGTGGCATTGACTAATTCGACAACGGGCGAATCTCTCAATTCAGACAATAATTCGGAACGTTCATTTTTACGCATCACGATGATGTCTCGATCCAATTCATGGCCGAATCTATCAGAATACCGGTCCAGTAGTGAACCGATTTCTCCTTTTGCAATACGGTCAATATGACCATAAATCTGTTGTAAGGACTTCCCGCTTTTTTTAGCATATAAGTTAGAATATGTGGATTCATCGTCAACTTCGGCTTCATCTACACTTTCATCACCATCGTCGATGGAACTCGGAGGAGGTGAATCCGGCTTTTCGCCATTGTTTGCACCGGCTGGAGGTGGTGTTGGTGGCCCTATGCTCCCGCTCTCTTTTGATGTGGATGGTGGAGTCAATGGCCCCATGCTAGGAAGTGGAGGTAGTGGAGCGGCGCCAGGTGGAGGGGGGAGCGGAGGGAAGCCGGGACTCATTGGCAATGGAGCGGCCCCTAAAGGTGGCAGAGGTAACGCATTTCCGCCCGGTGGTGGAGGTGGAGGCAAGG
This sequence comes from Candidatus Thalassarchaeaceae archaeon, assembly GCA_963577015.1. Lineage (GTDB taxonomy): Archaea > Thermoplasmatota > Poseidoniia > Poseidoniales > Poseidoniaceae > MGIIa-K2. The sequence goes on along the minus strand of CAUYXQ010000114.1, from coordinate 1,934 downwards.
CTCCTTTCTTGTTCTTACGCCGTCCCATCAACTGCACCTCAGGCTGGGGGAGCGGGAATCAGACTTGAACATTCTCATCACTTGGTACAGATTTTCCGTCATTGGCCGAGGTGATTATACGGCCCCAGCCCTTTAGAACGAAGAAAGTAGCACCCGCTTCGTGAACTTCGATTATATCACCTGTTGTAGCCTCGATGATGTGGTCATGGAATCTAGCAACCACGTCATCCGAGGTTATCTCGACACGATAACTATCCTGAGATGTGAAGGCTATCGCTTCTGATAATGGGTCAAAGGGGTTGCTCGAATCGGGGTCGAGCCGGGATAACGGGAATTCGGTCACTTTCAAACCGCATTTACCGTGCAGAGAACTCGGAAACCTGATTTGACGTCTGACGTCGATAGTGACGACTTCATCGGTTTCACCAGCATTACCCAAGACAATTGATGCATCACATTTAACCAAATCTAGAAATAGTTTTTCGAATTGATTTAATCCTTGGAAGCGGCCCTTTATCACTCTATCAAAACGTGAATCATCGGCCAGAAGTTTGGCCAGGCGTTTGACGCTTGTTATGCCCCTTGGATTAACAATACTTTCACGCTCATACATCTTCTTTAATCCAGCCATCAATTCCTTGAGTTCTTGGGGTGATCCATGGGAAATACGCCGTAATTTCTCTGCCATGGCCTTTACGCCTTCACGCAATCTCAAGTTCCACCCTTGTGCGCTGGGGTCGTTATAACGCGGCATCAATGTTTGAACCTCAACCCCTTCACCGCGAATATGACTCACCAATTCTCGTCTGGCCTCTGAATCTAAATGTAATATAGCAGGGTCGCGATAGTGAAGATGAAAACCCCGGTGACCAGAAAATGTTACTTGGAGATGCTTTTGATCAAAACCGAATTCCGGTTGCAAAAAATCATTCCATAAAGCCCATGCCTGTTCGTGAATCGCTGTTAGCATTCCTGGAAAATCTCGATCGGTAACCCCGGGTAGATGATCGCCGTCCAAGTCAAATATCAAATCTGCCCCTAGCCAACCCTTGTCGGCCATTTTGTATTCGTGTGGGCGCTGCCAATAGGCTGTCGAATAGAAAACTGAATGCGGTGGATTACTTACTAAAAATTCCCGCAAGACATCATTCTCTGGATATGAGCGGTGCCGTAATGGACTGCCATTACCGAAAGGGATGAACATCCATTCCCTCGTTCTCTGGCGTGGTGGACTCCATAATTCCGCAGTCCGGTAATATGATGAAAATCGATGTGCGAATCTCGCCCAGCCGCTCGACATACTACTCAAGTCGTCTCTTACCAGCGGGTTATTCATTCTCACTGTTGCCAGAATCGAGAGTCTGTATCTTGAGTTTTAGTTGCCGAATCAGCACCGGTAGCCTCAACGTAATGCTTCCAGCAAAGATAGACTTGGTCGTTAACCATCGAATTACCGAAAGTGAGACGGATACCGCATTTGTTGCACTTTGGACCAATCTCACCATTAGCGGTTTGTGCAAGCGCTACATGTTCGTGTGGCATCGGTTCACCTATTTAGGGCAGGGGTGGGCAGTCTTTGAATGTCACCATTCGATTTCACCATCCGAATCGCAGAGATTCAATAGTTTGAGTGCCACTTCACACGATTCTGATAACTCGGGATTTTCGTCATCCAAAATGGATTCTAGAACTGATATGGCCCTCCTCTCCCCGATAGCACCCCACGCTTCAGCCGCCTCGTGTCGAACCATGATGTGCTCTGCTTTGTCTGCTAAGCGTTCAATCAAAGTATCAACGGCTGCAGGGATTGTGTTTGGCCAATCACATATGCCAACTCATTCCTTAACAAAGCACTATTGACTCTAAACCCGGGACATAGCGCTTCTATCGCCGCGGCAGAAGAATCGTTACGCAGTGAGAAAATAACCTGCATC
>CAUYXQ010000113.1:0-5338 GCA_963577015.1 Candidatus Thalassarchaeaceae archaeon | reverse complement strand
TGGTGACATACTGAAAGTCATGGTATCGCCAGCTTCTCCAACCTGATCGATCACGTAAGTGATGTGTCTATCGACTCTTATTTTGATAGTGACATTGTGGGTATTACCCTCTGAATCGATTGCGCCCGCTGCGGCCATAAATAGACCATGTGTCTGCCATACATAGGTGATTTCTGCACCATCTTCACCGACGTTTTGCTCGATTGTTGTTGTGCCGTCACCGGGATTGAGTGTTACGGTGACAATTGCGCCAGCGGTAGAAGTTGTGCCTGCGAGATCAAAACTAATACTTACGCCGGTTGTTTGCTGTTGAGTACCTTGATTCCATGACTCCTCTATCTGACCTGCTGTCAAATCATAGTAGACGACTAGTGATATTGGGCCTTCGTATTCGGTACTCATATTTTCATCATCGCTACACCCTGCCAATGACATCGTGCATAGGATGAAAACTAACAGGAGGCAACGAACCCTCTTTCCCATGTATCCGCCCTGCCGCTCATCGTCTAAGAACCCATTTCTCATTGTGTCAAGAAATCGGCAATCGGTGCCTTCAAGAGTAATAACCATGGCCGTCGGCTTAGCGAGGTGGGGTAGTCTGGATATCCCGTCGGGCTCATAACCCGGAGATCGATGGTTCAAATCCATCCCTCGCTACCATGATTACGATTTCGAATACGAGTGATAATCCATCGTCGGTTTGAGTGTATCAATAGCGGCCGCCAATCTTGCATTTGCTGCCTGTTCGCCTGTGGTAATAGCTTGAATTTCTGCATTTATCCGTACCGTTTGCTCATTGTTGAGAACTGCTGCGACGCGCCTTGCATCGGCAGGGGGCAGACCTTCGGGTTCAAGAATGAAGTATTCACCTCTCATCAACACCGGTCCGGCAGCACTCGATGCAGCGTTTAGAGTTTTGATTAGCCCTTTCGTCGGGCCAATTGCTTCCACCGCTTCCAAGGCAGCGGCGATATGACCGGGGGCTTGGCGCTGGCACTTTCCAAAGGCCTTTTTTGCAGCTGATTTTTTGCCTGCTGCGGCATGAATTTTACCAGCGAGACGGAAATCTTCAGCAAGGGTTAGCGGATCCACTTGTCGATGTTGTTTATTCAATGCCCGCCTTTCATTATGGAGAATAGCCACCGTCGCTCTCGCTCTTTTGTATTTGTTACGGCTGTAAAGGATTTGTGCAAGGATAATCAATCCCTTTACTAGAACTTCTTGGGTCTTTTCGTCTCTATCCTTACGTCCGATTAATTTCTCGGTTAAGTCTGAACTCATCACCTCAGCCAATTCGTCGCGACCTTCTTGATGATAGCGTTCAAGTTGGTGTAGTACTTGACCTGGGTCGCCACTTCCGAACATACCAATCGCTGAGGGGTGAAGGTTTCCATTCTTTCTATTCAAAGCGTAGGCGCTACGGTAAGGGTCTTTGTGGACTCAATGCCTTCGATATTGCGTATTTTGGTGACGACGATTGTCGAAAGACTGCCGAAATCTGAACAGGTCAACTTAGCAAAGATATCATACTCGCCAAATAGCATATGCGCTTCTATCACTTCATCGAGAACAGAAAGAGAATTCATCACATCATGCTCCCTTCCCGGCTCGGCGACGATTAGCATTACCGCCAAGGCTATCGGCTCTTCCCTTACACCTTCAATTACCATCATTATGGGTATACATCTCGCCACGTTTAATATTTGTTAAGGGGCTGCCTTGTTTGAAAGCAATGTTTGTCGATTCCCTCATCGCCTGCACCGGTAGTCCAGGAACCGGAAAAACAACCCTCTGTTCATCCTTGCCAATGGTGCTCTCAATGACCCATATAGCAGACCAGGAAGGCTGTATTGGAGAGATTCAAAGCGATGGTGCTGCTGAGATCGATATCGTTGCTCTAATCGATTCTTGGCAACCGCCTAAATCTGCGATAATCGATGGGCATCTCTCCCATCTATTGCCGGTAGATGCCATAATAGTCCTTCGTTGTCACCCCGAAATCCTTCGTAATAGATTGGAGGAAAGAGGCTATTCCTCCAAAAAGGTTCAGGATAATGTAGAGATGGAGTTGCTCGGTGGACCGTGGAATGATCTAATTGCTGAAGAAAGACCGGTTCTAGAAATCGATTGTTCTCTCGAGTCACCACTAGCCATCGTAACCCAATGGATTGGTGATGGTTGCCCTCATTCGACAACTGCAGATGATGCAATCGATTGGTTGCAAAACCTAGTTAATGAGCGCAATGCTCTATGAGTGTGAAGTATACGGCCCTGCATGGTGCTGGAGACACAACGGACCCTCTGGGAGAAGTGCAGCCGACCGATTATCAACAAAATGGACAATGTTGACCCGGTTGTTTTGACATGGCTGACGCTTCCTACTGGATTGGGTGCTGCAGCGTTATTATTGACCGCTGACCGCAGTGCACAAGGCGGTTTAATGCTGGTTGGTGCATGGGTTTTGATGTCGATTTCGATGATTCTTGATGGTTTGGATGGGACTTTAGCCCGGGCACGCCAAAAAACTACGAGGTGGGGCGACTATCTCGATCATACTCTAGACCGAGTTCTCGATGTTGCATGGGTAGTTGCAATAGGTTACAACGTTCATTGGGTAAACAATCCAGAACTAGGTTGGTTTGCTGCAATGACCATGATGTTTGGTTCGTATTTGGGAACTCAAGCACAGGCGGCCGCCGGTAGTAGAAATTACGGCGGTTTCAGCCGTGCAGATCGAATGATGCTAACCTGGTTGGCGATTATCAATACTGCATTGATGGCTTTCATGGGTTGGAGCGACCCCGATATTTGGTTTGGACTTGGAATAAACCCACTTTCCTTAATGGTAATCGTAACCGCTTTGGGCGGAATATACACCTATGGTTTAAGGTTCCATCAGGCCAGAGCTGTTTTACAAGGACTAGATAAAGTTCAACCATTAATCGTTGAACAGGCAGATGCGTCAAGTGAAGAATGAAGAGCGCTTGGCTCGGTTAAAATTCGTCAAAAATTGTGCCTTTAGCCACGTGCATGGCGGCAAAGTCATAACGATGATTGACAAAGCATCGCGAGATGACCCGCGGTATGCTGCGAAATGGGAGCCGATTACGAGCGATAGCAGTACTGATGATTCTGCTGCTTTCAACAATACCATTAGCGCCCTCGGCAATTGCGGCTGATGTAGGCGACCCTCAGTTATTACAGGCCCAAGACATCTCGGTTTCCTATGATTCTGTTTCCGAAGCGACGACGATAACCTGGCGAAATATCGATGATGAAGGTGGGGTGGTTGAATTATTCCGTGAATTGTGGACTTCATACTACAATGTCTATCGCCATTCCGAGATGATAACTGGAGATAATATCGATTCATTGGTGCCTTTTACCAATCCGATACTCGCTTGTGATTACTTGGTATCTGCCGATCCAGGTCTCTGCCGCGGAATCTTGGGAACTACTCCACATCCTGGCCACACGGTTGTATATGAAGTTCCACCTGGGATTAACAACACTTATTATTATGCTATTACTACTTCTTTAGACGATGGTAGTATCACTACATTATTCGATGATGGGGCTTCAAATTATTCGACTGGGGTTGAGGAGGTGACCTCACCGCTGCGCTCGCCGTATAATGTCGGGGCAGAATATAATCCAGAAACAGGTATGACTACGGTTGAATGGATCAACTATAATGATATCAATCCTATTCTTCCAGTAGAGGGAAATAATTCATACAGTACAAATCTATGGTTGACTAGCATACCTATCGATCGCGGAAATGCTGGAAGTGTATTTGGGGCAATCAGTCCATTGGCGATTCTTGAGGCCGGAAATAATTCCTATACCTATTCCATCCCCGACAATATCAATCGTCAATCATATTATTCGGTAACCTATAATTTACCTAATTATACCACTCCAGGTGAAATATATCACGATGTGAGAATGCTTTCAAATAATGCTATGTTAGAGTCTATTCTTGAGGATAATATTCCACCAGATATTCTTACTGGAGCGGCGGGTGCATTTGTTGAAGACAACGGCCAAGGGACTGGAAATACCACTATAACTTGGAACGACCTAATGGGAGAGGAGGGGGAAACATATCGAATCTATTACTCGTCAGACTCCTTTGGTTATACCAATGAATCCGATGTATATTTATTAGCAGAAGTAGCAGAAGACATGGAGACCTACACCTATTCCTTACCGATTGGAACTCTAGGCTATACCTATTATTGTGTGGTTGTAGTCGATCAATATGGGGCCTTTAACAATCAGGTTACCAGCAGTGCCTGTACTGGAATGATAGAGGAGGATGCTTTCAATCAGTGGATTGCCGAGCCAACTAATGTTCAAGCCGAATATATTGGCAATGCAACGACGGTTATCACCTGGACCGATCAAGTAGGTGCCGAAGGCGAAACCTACTATGTTTGGGAAGGAGAGTGGCAAGTCGCAGGTACAGAATGGGAAAGTAATCAAAATATTCTCACTCAAGTATGCGAGGTTCCCGATGGAGTGCAGATGTGTGAGGTGGCCGTCGAATGGACCGCTAATGGTTCAATACCTGAACAAATTACCTCGTTTTACTTTGTAACTTCACTTGCGAGATACGGACAGATTAATGGTAGTTATCATTATACAGGCTTAGACCAAAATGGAGTCGGTCCAGTCTACCAAGATATCAAACCACCAACGCGTGCGGTGATGTCCGAGGCTATCATTTCTGGTGAAATGCAAAAATTGAGTCTAAAATGGGAAATTTCAAGTGAAGCAGACGAAACCTATAGTGTCTATCGAAATATTGGTGATCCTTTTGCAGCCGGCGATAGTCAGGTCTACGATATTAGCGATGGTGGTTGGGAATTGATTGCAGATGGTATTACCGACCCAGCTGTAGGTCAATATGTAACCCATGTCATAGATATCGATGATGATGTCAATCGGGAATTATGGTATGCGGTATTAATCACCGATGCCGTAGGTAATACCGATACCGAAATATTTGGCGGCCAAGGCGGTAATGCGGTTCAGGTAAATGAGGATACTAAGGACCCTGAAGCGACTATTGTCCTCAAGTTGAAAGACAACAATAACGAGGTCCCATATGGAGCGTTGGTAGCAGGCACATATACGGTTTATCTTGAAGCGGATGAAGAGTTAGCCGAGGACCCTCTAATCAACGTCTCTAGCAGTAGCGGTGAGTCGCTTTCGAGTGGAGAGCAGCCGATGTTTCCCCAAGGCGAAAAATATTATTTCCCGATTGATGTATCGAGTAGTACATCAGCCGGAGATTTGGTATTTCAGGTTACATTAATCGATATAGCAGGCA
>CAUYXQ010000112.1:0-5343 GCA_963577015.1 Candidatus Thalassarchaeaceae archaeon | reverse complement strand
GGCGTGATCTCATCAGTTTATTCAGCCACGAATTCCTTCATCAGTGGAATGTGAAAAATCTGAGACCGCGAAACTTCCTGAACTATGATTTGCAAAAAGAGGTACATACCGATCTCCTTTGGTGGTTTGAAGGTGGAACCTCATGGCTTGGTGATTTGATTTGTCTGCGCAGCGGTGCTTGGGACCTCAAAGATTGGAAAGAGGAATGGAAACTCAAAATCAAAAGACATCTCGCCAATAATGGCTCGCAGATTGAATCTTTACAAGAATCGAGCAACGATGCATGGATACATCTTTATCGGCCTAATTCACATGCTCGTGAAAGTCGAATCTCATACTATCTCGAAGGGGAATTAGCATTGTTTTGTCTCGACGTCGAATTGCGTAAGCGCTCGAAGGGGCTACACGGTCTTGACGAAGTGATGGCAGATTTATTCCACAGCCACGGGCTTTCTTCTGAGTCACCAGGGATTAGCCATTCCGACATTCGCCGCAGTATTACCAGCAAAAAGGGCTGCCGTCGATTAGGGGTATTGCTCGACGAGGCGATAAGTCGGCGCGAAAAGCCAAATCTCGCCCGAGCTATCGAATTATTAGGTATGGAAATGACTCCAGATAAGGGTGATAAGGGTGGCTGGTTGGGAATTGAATGTAGTGAGAAAGACTCGGCACTATTCGTCAGAACCCACCTGGCAACATCTCCGGTTAGAAATTTATTGAATACTGGTGATGAGATAATTGCACTCGATGGAATCCGCATAAATTCCAAAAAGCGCATGAGCGCATATCTAAAGGGAAAAGCCGATTGCAAATGTACCATCACCATCGCTAGACAAGGTAATCTCAAACAAATTGAAGTGGATATCTCTCGAGATCCCAATCATGCTATCAAATTGAAAGGCGAAGGAAATAGCCTATGGCGAAACATAATCGCCAGCAGGCGTTAATCAAGCCAATTCTTCAAGGGTAGCGAAAATCGGCGGAAGGTCGCTGCCGATTGTGTGCTTACTGGTTTTTGGAGGAAATAACTCCGTACTGAGCGCCATATCCACGATATCCTGCTTTGAAATGGACTCTAGTTCACGCCCCGGCCACACCGCTACTGAAATACGGTCATCAGTGATATAATCCAACATTATCACAGGTACTTTGCTCAGATGTAAACAACGCGCTACGTCGAATCGATGATGACCATCTAATATCGTGAAAGATATACTATCAACCAAAAGCGGTTTGGTAAAACCACCCCATTTCTGGGTCATCTCCAGCAATTTATCACGGTTTTTCTCCTTTATCTCCTCGTGGGGATGGAGAAGAGATACATCGACCAATTCGACATCCTCCTCAGACCAAGACATGGTTATTCGACACAAGTCTAAGGGATAATGCTTTGCAAGTTGCGTGCTCGCCATTGACTAGGGGCTGGGTTAATGTTGGGACGGGAGGCTGATTTACAGGGCCAAGCAGCACCGGGTTTACTCAGCATCAACGATGATTTAGCTGCTGTTATCAAACTCCTTGCACAAGCAGGCGCCGGTGTTTGGATAGTCGGTGGAGCCGTGCGCGATGCATTGCTGGGCATCACTTCTAGCGAGGTCGACCTCGCTGTCGATATCCCCCCCCAAGAAGTGCTCGAAATATTTACCGATGCTATCGCTACCGGTTTGAAATACGGCACGGTTACCATTCGTTCAGGCAATTCGTTTTTTGAAACCACGACCACCCGCACCGAAGCCGAATATGACGATGGTCGCCGTCCAGAAATCGTCGAATGGGGTACTTCGCTAGCCAATGATCTCTCACGCAGAGACTTGACCATCAATGCCATGGCCTGGGACCCTCTTCGAGAGATTCTTTACGACCCATTTCAGGGCGCGTTTGATCTTGAAGACAGAATCTTACGTGCGGTTGGTGATGCTAATTCTCGTTTGTCGGAGGATGGTTTGCGGATAATGCGCGTCTACCGTTTCATGGACAGGGGGTTCGGCGGCCCGTGGTTGCCCGAACGCGAATTATCGAGCGCACTGATAAATTGTCTCCACATGCTGGAAAAGGTCTCAACCGAAAGAATTTGGAGTGAATTTCAGAGAATAGTCACCGGTGAAAATGCAAGTGAAGTGCTGACGAGAATGAATCTAGATGGTGCACTTAAGACCATTGTTGGCAAAGTTATTCACATCGATGAACGGATTTCAAAATGCTCTCAACATCTGCCTAGTCGTATGACTATATTATTCACGGATATCACCACCGAGGAGGTAAAGAAAATTTTGACAAATCTAAAAACATCGGCCGCAATCAGAGCCAAAACCATAAGATTACATCATTTACGAAATGACATTCCTTCAGTGAAGGAGGTCACTCTATATCGAGAGGTCATGGGTGATGATGCCATCGCTCACCTCGAGGTCTTATCCCTTCTTCATCCGGATGTCGACCTTACAGAAATCAAAAAGCAGGTACAACAAATCAAACCGGGAATCAAACCATTGGCCACTGGCGATTGGTTGATGAACAAGACTGGAATCACCCCCGGAATGAGATTAGGTCATCTCAAGGAATGGCTACATCGAATTCAAATCGAGAGATCTTTCACCAAGATATCACAGGTAGAAACAGTGTTATGCACCTTGCCTTGGCAGGATGGAGATTCAAAGGGTTGGCCTAAATTACGCTGGCCAGACAATACATCATATTGATGAGATGGTGTGACCTCCTCGGATTGTGGCCGAAGGACATAAACCAATGGATATTGTCAAAGGCGGGGCAATCGGTACCATAATCTCGTTTTTTCTTTTCGCCGCGGAAGAACCTGGCCTTGGAGGAATTTTTTGTCTGGGTAGTATTTTTGCCCTCTTTACCGGTATAGTCCAACACTCAAACCAGATGCTGAGCTCTCAAAATGAAGTCCAATATAATCAACCAGAAGGAGCAGCTAAGGACTCCTTAACCGGACTCACTTGGGCAGAAGATGCGGATGGTAATTGGGGTTGGCTAGAGAATTTAGAGTCTAAATCTATCGATGCAAGAGCGGGTGGAATTCCGGAGCAAATAAATATCCCACCCGAAGTAATATCTGCCTTACAAAAGAACAATGGTAACCTCGAGTCTTTGAACACAAATGAGTTGAGATCTCTTTCCACCAGCCTTGGAATGAAGACGTTGAATCGCGAAAGTATGGTCAATAATATCAGAGACTCCGAGGCTGCAACCAAGATACTCAAAGCGACACTGGCAACAGTGGTAGCAGGTGGAGCAATCACTGCAGCGGGGGTAGCAATCGCCACAAAGAAGGAACTAGCAAAGAAGGCACTCAATAGTGCTGGCAAGCGTATTAACAGTATTGATGACATCGATAATTGGCTCAAATCATCGGGAATTGATGCTGATAAAATCATCGATTTAATCGACCCAGATGGTAATGGTGTAGTAGATGCTTCAGAGTTCGCAGCCTTCACCAAAGCCCACACCGGCACTATTCTACCGAATTGGATGGTAAAACAGATTTTCGATGTGATCGAGCCAGGAAATAAAGGTACTATTAGCATTGTAGCGATGTTAGCGCACCTGCAAAGTATCGGCGTTGACATTGGAACGCTTGAGGTCATCGAGGACGAGGTGCCCGAAGAGATAGTTGAATCAGAAGAAGATCCTGACCAATTTAGAGTAGGAGATAGATTGGAAGCGGTGGTAATGAATCATCCCGGCACCGTCGCTGTTGCTTCAATCATGGCCATAAATGGCGATAAATTGACCATTCACTTTGATGGTTGGAATGCCAAGCACGATTACATAACCACTGCTGATGATTTGGATTTACGTCCGATTGGCACTCAAGATGCACTTGGAGAGGAATTACATCCTCCATACCTTTACGAAGGTAAATTCGATTGGAACGAATACCTTGCCGAAATAGGAGCACGGGCTGCGCCCGAAACAGCCTTTGCAGTCTATAATGACAGTGAGGAACCTGATTTTGAGGAAATCGAACCAGAAGTGGAGGTTGAACCTGAGACCGAAGTGGAAGAGGAGGAGGACGATGATGACGATGACGATGATGCTGATGATGCTGATGATGATGATGATGATGATGATTCACACGGTAAAATCAATAGTGAATTAGAGCGAATTATCGAAGAATTACACGTTATAAAACTGCGTGGTGAACGCGAACAATTCATCTCAAAGCAAAAATCAACGTTCAAGACCCATCTTGAAATCATCTCGACCGAGCGCACCTTGATAGCTGAAGACGATTATCGCGGTGGACAAACAGCAATGGCCCTACTCGATGGTGGCCCTTTCACTGCTCAATTCATGTTTAAAGCCGAGGATAGTGAAACTGTTTCCGCCATTGGTAGTAATTCCAATATAACGGTATTATGTGAACTGGTCGGCTACCGAAGTGCGATTAAATCCGTACAATTATCGGTTACAAAAATCGTCGAGTAATCAGGGCTGAATCGCCCGGCTGATGACGATTCTCTGTACCTCTTGAGTGCCCTCGTAGATCTGAGTAATCTTAGCATCTCTAAAGAAACGTTCAACGGGGAAATCGGTGGTATAGCCGTATCCCCCTAATATTTGCACTGCGCGTTCAGAAACCCACATCGCGGTATCACCGGCGAATAGTTTTGCCATACTAGCCTCTTTGGAATGCCTTGGGCCATCATTTTCATAATGTTCTTGCTTCACCGCTGAAGCCCTATAGACCATTAAACGTGCAGCCTCTATTTGGGTCGCCATATCGGCTAGATATGCAGTTATCATCTGATGATGAGCGATTACTTTGCCGAATGCTTCACGTTCGTGAGCATAGCGTAATGCTGATTCAAAAGCACCTTGAGCGATTCCTAATGCTTGGGCGGCAATGCCGATTCTACTATTGTCTAATGCATTCATGGCGATGGCAAAACCATTGCCTGATCCCTTTACCACATTTTCGGCAGGGACCATGCAATCCTCGAGAATCAGAGTGCAAGTATCTGACGACCTGATCCCCAATTTATCCTCTTTTTTACCGACACTAAAGCCTGGAAAGTCACTTTCAATGATGAATGCTGTGCTACCACCATGACGTTTTACCCCATAATCAGAATGGTCGACATCCTTGGCAAAGAGTACGAATATTCCTGCCTGGGTGCCATTTGTCACCCACATTTTCTCTCCATTCAACACATAGTGAGTGCCATCATCATTGAGTTTGGCTCGACAAGACATCGCCGCAGCATCGGTTCCAGCTCCAGATTCTGAAAGAGAATACGCACCGACTTCTCCTGCTACCAAGCGCGGCAAATACTTCGCCTTTTGCTCTTCGTTACCGTGTAGCGCAATGGTTTTCGA